>JAYVVA010000425.1:0-11097 GCA_043787435.1 Sphingomonadales bacterium
CATCAAACGGGTCGTATCGATGGGCGCGGCGTTCCTCCTCCGCCAATCGTTTCCCGGCTCGCAGGGTTTGTGTCGTCGGACACTTCGAACGAGCGGGCGACTTTGGCGAGTGCCTTCCTAAGAGCAGCGGTTGAGTTCGACGAAAATCAAACGCACGTGGACAGCGCGAGCAACGTCAACCACGATCGACCCTTTCAAAATTGGCAGGCCCGGCGCGAAAATTTCTGTACCATCGCTCGAGTCTTCAAATGCTTCGATGCCCTCGCGCTCGGGACTGCCCAACGGTAGAACCTTGCACTCTATGAGGCGCAGCGCGTCGCCTGACGATGCCCGGACGCGGTGGCGAAGGAGGCGCCGTTTGCCGCGCAAGCGGGTCGCGCCACGAGGCGGTGATTGCGTCCAAAGCGCATAAATAAAGAACGCGAGAAGGGTGCCCCCGGCAATTGCGCTCCAGGCGAACGCATCCATGACGTGGGGGTCGTGACGGTAATACCAAAAGAAGTACGGAATTTTCAGAGGCTCATAGGCCGCGACCGGCAGACCAAGAATGATCCATGCGAACATGCTTGCACTGATCAGCGTCATCAGAAGCGAGAGTGGGCCGCCGAGCATCCAACCCAATCTCCTGCGCTTACGCAACGGACCTGCTTTCGGGGTCATAGTGGATCTCGGCCACGCTGAACTTGCCATCAATTTTCTCGGTTTGCACAACGACATCCACGAGCACCTTGAGCAGTGCGCGAACGTCGTCACGCCCAAGATTAGCTCCCCCTTCACTCTCTTTCACCAGCAGCGTCAGTTGCTCGAACGCGAGTTCGGTAGAGTCAGCATGGATCGTCGTAATCGAGCCAGGATGCCCGGAGTTGACGGTCCTAAGATAAAAAAAGGCCGTGCCGTCGCGGAGTTCTTGAAGCAGTATTCGGTCAGGGCGCATCCTG
This sequence comes from Sphingomonadales bacterium, assembly GCA_043787435.1. Taxonomy (GTDB): domain Bacteria; phylum Pseudomonadota; class Alphaproteobacteria; order Sphingomonadales; family Sphingomonadaceae; genus Sphingomonas_O. The sequence continues at coordinate 939 of JAYVVA010000425.1, forward strand.
AGAGCGCTTTCAAGCAAATGCTTCGCGGAGACATTGGCCATGCCTTGCTTGTCCTTGGAATAAAGCATGTGGACCACATTCTTGTGGGGCACCACGAGTTCGCGGGTGTCTTCTATTGTCAGCAAACGTTCGGTGGACGGGATAAGCTGAATGAGCCCCTTTGACAGGGTGGTCTTGCCCGAGCCCGTCGCGCCGGAGATTAGAATATTTAGCCTCGCCTCCACCGCAGCTTTGAAGAACTCGATATGGCGACCGGCTCGAAGCAGCACGAGCAAGTCGCGTTGCCAATTCGCCACTCCTTTTCCGGCGATCCGTGTTGACCTGAACAGGCCCGCCGCTTCGAAGTCTGCAAGAGTCAGCGTCACGCTCGATGGTTTGCGAATAGTAATCGACACTGTTTCATCGGGTACAACCGGCGGCACGACGATCTGCACCCGCTCGCCAGTCGGGAAGATTGTCGATACAATCGGGTGTTCGCGGTTGATGTCTTGTGCTGTGTATGCCGCTGCAGCTGTCGCTAGTGTCATGAGCGTTTTGAAATCGAGCGCCGGTTCACTTTCCCAAAACCAGCTACCGTGACGCTCTACGCCGACTTCCTGAGGATTGTTGATGACAAGCTCAGTGACACTTACGTCGTCGAGATATTTGCGAAGTGGCGCTGCCGCATTTGTGAGGACAGCGGTATTTTTCCCCGGCGCTGCCATCACTTCAACGCGAGGCCATAAACGTTGGAGAAGTCCAAATCCTGTGCGACCGTGATGCCGACATCCTCGCCTTGGTTCTTGCGCAGTACGGGTTTGATTTCCGCATTTTGCTGCAGGACTGTCGATGCAGCATCTGACGGCACGTGCGTTGTGTTGACACGATTACCGACTGCTTGCCCCCCTATTGCCGTCGTGTCTTCGACGAGGCTGAATAAGAGCGCGGTACCAAATCGTTGCCAGAAGAAGTTGTTGACGCGGCCATCGGCGCCATTGCGACCGAGCGCATCGGTGGCGGGTGAGGCAACGTCGATAGCGATACCGGGCGGTGTGACCGCCCGATTCCATAGCACGAACAGCCGGCTCTCGCCGCGAGTCAGGCCACCTGAATATTCGCCGAAAACCTTGGTGCCTTTCTCCATCAGAACGACGTGCCCATTATCCGAGTAGATATTCCGGGGAATGATGCACGTTACGAAACCGGGTTGACTGCTATCCATCGCCGATTGCAGCACGCAAGGAATGAAAGTGCCCGCGGTCACTAGGAAATTGCGGTCAGGAACCGAACGGGCTTGTGCCTGTCCAACGATGGACGCGCGCCGCAGTGTTTCGAGATTAGTTGGTTCGTGTAGCGGGACGCGTCCGATTAGGCTCGCAATATTGACGTCGCTGGCGCTACCGGCGCCATTGGCTCCGACCGTACTTGCTTCACGCTCGCCGCCATAAGCAATCAACGAAGAGCGACGGGCTGCTTCACGCAGCGCTTGGGCGGGAGATGCCTGGTGTGCAGGCGCCGGACTTTGATTGCCCGCTTGTCCGGGCTGACCTAAGATTGGCGGCACCGGAGTTGCAGGTAACGAGATTGGTGCATTGGGGTCGGTCGCGGCCCGCGCTAACGTCGGCGCTAAGACCGTGTTCGGATCATATCGCGCTGGTTCGAGCGCAGGTTTGGCTCTGGCAACTGGCAATGGAGCAGTGCCGGTGAAACCCGAACCGAGCGCTAGCACAGTGAACATAACGGTACCCGCGACGGCGGCAAGACCGATCAATCTTTTGGGATCAATCACACCACCGGCGATCGGCGGCATTTTGTTGCCGCGCTCAGTTGTTGACGTCCGTTCGATTTCGTCGAGGTTCGGTGTTTGATTAACTGTGAATCGGTCTTTTGTGGTGTCGCGCATTATGGCTGTCCTGCCGTCGTCCGTTGGACAACTGACGACGCCGTGCCCGTCTTGGGGTCGCGGCCGTAAGAATCCCTTGCTTCGTTGAAGATGCAGAGCATTTGTTTGCCCCGCCGCAAGCGAAGCTCACTGAAAACACCGTGGATGACGACGAACTCGTCGCGGACATCAAACTGTACGATAGTTTCGGTACCGTCGGGATTGACCGCAAAGAACGCCGGCAACTCACGTTGGTTGGGAAACCGCATCGCCGTAAACTGGCCGTTGTCGGTGATTTCAGACGGTTGAATCGCCGACGAGCCTTGCACAGCGTAAAGGAAATTGCGTTTGCCTTCGAGAACAGCGAGATCGAGCGCCGACCGGATCGCACTCGTTTGCAGCGCGAGTGAATGCGAATAAGCAGCTTGTTTCGCAGCGGCCTGAAACGCGACGGCGTCCTGGTGGGGGTAACGAAAAATAACTTTGAAAAACGTGTCGGCCGCGCGCGACCCAATCTGACCGCGCCGTGCCGTAAGCTCGAAAATATATGTATGAATGCCCTCGTTTGAGCGGGTCAGTACAATTAGATTTGTCGACCCTGCCTGTTCACGCGGCTTAATGAACAGCGAGTTTTCTGCGGGCGCCACTTCCCATGATGCCGTGTCACCCAGCGCGACGTGCTCGACGCGCTCGCCCGGTGAGAACACGATTTGTGTTGCGACGCGAAAGACACCAACTATTTGAAACACCTGCGCATCGCTATATGCAACCTCTCGAATCCGCGGGTCCTGCGCTGTTGGGTGGGGGGTTTCAGTGGCGTCCGCCGGCAAACTTATGGCTATCGATATGGCGACCGCCCACGCAAGCTTGGGTTTCATTGCGTTACCTCCAAATCAGCGCGATAGGATTGGACTTCGAGCCCAAGCGGATTCTTGAATCTCTGTTGTTCGCTCGTCGGCGTATCGGTCACGTCGAACGTTATGGTTGCGATGGCGGGCGTATCGGTCAAGAATGAGCCCCGTTGGAGCGTCTTGGTAAAGCGCACCTGAGCAACCTGCTTTGAGACGAACGTAACCGACTTGACCGCCACGAACACCGTGTCGAGATCGGTAAAAATGCTCTGTGGCGATTTGGGATTCTCCTTACCATAAAAGGCAATCCACCGGGCTTGCTCGTCGCGCGATGACATTGCCAGCACGCCCTCGAAGAACTCTTTGCGTGCCTGCGGGATCCAACCCTCGCGGTTCCGTACATAATCGGCGAGGAAGTACTTCGAGACCGCTTCCTCATAACTCGCGTGTCGTCCGCCCGAGAGCTGCGATGTGATTTCGCTGGCGCCCGTCGCTTTGTCGACGGTGATGACGTAAGGCGCCACTGTTTTGAGAGGAGCGAGCATCGCCACAGCAGCAACGCTTGTAATTGCAAGCGCGCTCGCGATCGCCGCAATGGTCCAGGCCACTCGCCTCGAGCGATGAGCCGATTGCAGCCGGTCGTGATCCCAGCTTGCCGCCTCGGCGAAGTAAGCCTTGAGATCATGGTTGTCGATTACGCCTTCGGCCATGACGTCAACAGCTTCTGAAGGTTGTGAGAGGGCTGATCGCACCAATCGGTGGAACCGGCGCTGGCGGTTTATTCTCAGGAAGCGATTTCCCGTCGCGCCGATCTAACTTCGCTGGCTCTTGCTGGGGAAACACGTCGATGCCGACCGACGGTGCGTTGGCAGGTGTGACAACGCCGCCGAGCGGATCAACGACCGGCAGGATCGACCCGTAGGTATTTGCCATTCGGCGGCGGTTCCCGTCGCAACGGGCAAGCTTCGGCGCCCTGGACGCAGCGAGCGTCGTAACGGGAGGTGCGATGAGCACGAGTCCGAGAAGTGCGATGTTTACATTGCGTTGCATTTGTCGTCCCTCAATATTATTCCCGGTTGACTGAGCCTGATCCGCGGTAGCGAGCGAGCCCGCGGGCGATGCCGCGCTCGAGGGCGCGTTCGCCAGCGCGGGCGCCTTGGAATCCATGACCCGCGACAAAGCCGCCGGCAGCCACGATTGCCGATGCAAACTGATTGGCGAGCGCGGGACCACCGCCGCCGAGTGAAGCCGCAAGACTGGGGATCTGGAGAAAAAAGAAAAAACCTAGAGCGTAGAACGCCAGCACCTTGAGCGCGGCTTGCCCAATCTCGTCAGTGTCGGAAATCGTTGTCAGGACGGACTCACCGACTTGCGTCAGGAAAGACGTCAGGACGAGGGCGAAGACGATAAGCATCAAAAAATTTATGCAAGCCCCAAGCCACGAAAAAAAATAGCCGCGAGTGGCCTCGAACAGTAGCGCCGCTACGAAGAGAGGCCCGACCACTGCCAGCAGCGCTAACGCAAACAGTCCGAACACAGTGATGACGAATCCGATGGCCGCGCAAAGCAATGTCGCAACCATGACGAGGACAACGAGAACTCCTGAGAATACGGCATAGCCAATGTCCGGCAACGTCCCCTGTGTCTCTTGATAGGTGGCGGCGATTTTCCGCATAGTATTCGCGGTTTCAAACCCTGTTCCTGCAAGCTTGTCATAGAATCCGCCTAACCCGCCGACGTCAGAACCGCCGAGTGCCAACGCAAACTGGCTCGGCAAACCGCCAACGGTTAACATGCCAATTTGTGCGCCATAGAGTGATGTGACTGCGAAATAGAGGAACGCGAGCTGACACCCGCGATAGACGTATTCGCGGAACGGGTATTGCACCGCGCCGCGCATGATCGCGTAGCCGAGCAGCGAAATGTAGATGGCGATCCCGGTCTGCAACGCGGGAGCCACGATCCCGATCACCGCGGCATATCGACCAACAATGCCCGCTAGCGCAACGGTAAGCGCATCGAACATCGTGGTGAAGACGTGGCCGGTGAAGTCCATGGTCCGCAATCAACCTTTCGTAGTCTGATTCAGTTGACCTTTGGGGGAAGCAGCTGCGCTGCAATCGGCAGCAACGATGGTTGGGTCCAAATTCGCTGGCGAGGCGGACCCCGGCCGTTGCAGGCAGCTGCTCGTAATCGGACCGATATGAACGGAATCGCGACGTCGTGTGTCGACCGCTGAGCAAGCAGATCCCCCGGTGAGGCGCGAGTACTGCGGCCCACGAGCAGCAGGATAGCCAGAAACGGTTGGGGCGACATCATTGTTGACCTTTGTAGTATCGGCTCGCGGCATCCATCTTCTGCGCGAGGGCGGCGTGCCCTGACGCCGCACGCTCATGTTCCTGAGCGTGTTCCTGCGAGGTTATGGCCTGCAACCGCAGTTGATCATTTTGCAGCGCCACCGATTCCAACTGGAGCCGCGCGGTTAGGTCGGCAACTTCCTTCGCGGTGCCCGCAACGGCCAGCCGGCTCCTGAGCCGCTCGAGACCTTGTGTGCGTGATGTAACCGCTGAGCCGATGTTTTCGGCAAGTCCCGCTTCGATGCCGATGTTGCGTGCATTGAGGTCGAAGGCGGCGCGGGATTCATCGGAACCACCGACACCAAGTTGCGCGATTAGGCCATGATAAACAGCATCAGCCTTGCGCCGCGCGGCACCCACGACTTCTAGATTCCCTTTGCTGAAGCCTGAGAGCGAGTCGGGCGAGGTGTCAAGCTGGCGAAGTGCGTCGCGCTGGAGCTGCTGCGCGAGCTTGGGTATGTCAGTAAGCTTGTTGAAATCTTGATAAAGTTTTTGGGCTTCAGCAATCTGTGCCTTGCCTTGTGCGACGATTTGAAATGCCTGACGGACAGCATTGATTTGCTGGAGTAGATTGGCGCTGTCGTGGACAGGGATACCCTGCGCAAGCGCGGGTGGCGGCGCAGCAATCGCGATCGCGGCGGCGAGGCGAAAAAACGTTGCCTTCATTGTCATTGCCTTTCAACTTAAACGTCGCCGTTGGTGGAAGAGTGGCAACCAGGCGGCGGGATTGGTGCCAGCTTCGGCGATGATTTCATCGGCAATCGTGGTTGTTTCCGCGCGGCCGGAAAGGATCGCTAATGCATCGTCCAGGCCGCTCAGATCGAGTTCAACGACGACGCTATCGTGACCTTGTTTGACGAGGAGTTTGTGAGACTCCGGCGTCAGCTCCTCACGCACCAGCTTGAACTCAGCTTCGCTGAGCGCGAACCCATCGACATAATCGCGCCTTGCGCCAAACGGGTTTGGCAGCATAATTTTCGTGGCTACCTGTTCGAGGATCGAATGGCTGATATCGCTTTTGAGCGCATCTGCGGGCGATTGAGTAGCGAGTACCAAAAGCGCGTTTCTTTTGCGGTAGGTTTTCAATCCGTCCTGCGCGAACCGACGAAATGCCGGATCGGCGAGTGCCTTCCAGAACTCGTCAATACAGATAATCATTCGCTCGCCAGTCAGGAGCCGGTCGATCCTGTGAAAAAGATACAGCATGACGGGTGTGCGAATGTCGGCATTGTCGAGGAACTCGGTCATGTCGAAGCCGACGAACCTGGCATCGAAGTTCACGCTGTCCGTGTGATTATCGAAAACCCAGCCGAGCGATCCTTCGGATGTCCATTTCTCGAGCCGTGCGCCAACACCGTTTGCGTCCTTCATGCCTAGCATCGAGCGCAAAGCGCTGAGCGATCGGTCAGCAACGTCGAGCTTCATGACGGCGTTTATGCCGCCTTCGATCAAACGTTCCTCGTGCACTGAAATCGGTCGACCATCGGCTTTGACGAGTTGGCGAACGAACGACGACAGAAAAGTCCTGTCGTCGGCGTCGTCGGTGAGCGCTTTGAGCGGTGAAAATCCGGTCGGGACGCCGTTCAGAAGCGCCAGATAGGTACCGCCGCTGGCTTGTACGAAGATTTTGGAGCCGCGGTCCTTGTCGAAGAAAATCTGGCGTGCGCCCGTCTTTTCTGCCTGCGCCATCAGGAAGTTCAGCAGCACCGTCTTACCACCTCCCGAAGGCCCGATGATTAAAGTGTGACCAAGATCGCCTTTGTGAAAGTTGAAGAAATATGAGCTACGCGCGTTGGTCTTGAGCAGCGTTATGGCGTCGCCCCAATGGTTACCGGCCGCCCTACCGGGCGGAAAGGTGTGGAACGGCGTGAAGGCAGCGAAGTTCAACGATGTGATTGGGGCAGGGCGTGCACGCCATGCGAAATTGCCGACCAGCTGAGACCAATACGCGGCTTCAAGCGCTGCACCTTCGCGCGCTGCCACCATGCCTGTGTCAGCGAGCGCTGCACGGGCGGCAGACATATGGTCGCGGAGTTCTGTCAGCGTGTCAGCGAAAACCGCGAACGTGAAATGATGGTCGCCCAGTACGAAACGGTTAGACATAAGATCGTCGCTGGCCTCGACCAGCTCGTTTGCCTGGCTGATCGCGCCATCGCCGGCATTGTCCATCTGCGTTATTCGCAGCCTGAACTTCTCTGCTGCAGTCGCCCGCCCCAGAAACGAGAAGGATTGGGTAAGAACGAACCCAAAATTGACTGACAGAATGGGCTCAAACTGACGCGGTGTGGTCTGAGCCGGATATTCGCGAATACCGAAAATGCCGCCAAATGCTGAAACGTCGGCGTCGCGAATTTCTATAGTTTCCGCGCCGAAGATTGTGCGCGAACGATAGAGCGCGCTCCCCAAGTGCCCGCGCACGACGGGTACTCGTCGGCAACGGGCCGTCATTACCATGTCGGCAACCTCCATCGTTTCCGAGAACGACAGCCCACAATGTTTATATACCCGACAGCGCCGCGGCTCGCAGCGCGCCATCAGTTTTTCGAAGTCACGGCCTTTGTCGTCTAGCAATTCGACGAGGGCTTCATCGGCTAGCGGGCTGCTTTCGGCCCCAGCAACCGCTTTGCGCTTGAAGAGCTGGATCAATCTGTCGCCGCTTGTGCCACCGGGTCGCATGACGAGAGTAACAAAGAAGCGATTGATAAACATTCGCTCGCTGTTGATCCGCCCGAAATAGGCTTGGTTGAGGTCACTGGCGAACCTCGATGTAAATTTGCCGCCTGGATATTGCTCAACGCGCATTCGAATGAGGTGTGACCAAATAGATAGGCGCTCATCATGCAGATTGCGGAACATCCCATTGAGCTTGGTGTGCCAGTCATTGAGGTCGCGCACGTCGGCCGTCTCGAATGCGCGACCTTGTAATTCGAACGTTAGCATGATGTCGCCAGAATCGAGGATCACCATGTCTTCATTGATATGTCGCGCGTAGGGTAGAAACTTCGCAGGCGTCGACTCGCGCCGGGCCACTGCGATGGGCACGGCGCCGGTCGCGGGTTGTGCCCTAGTCATTTCTGCCGAAGCCTTTCCTACGCGTGCCGCCGAGCGGCAGAGGCGAATAGCTATTACCACCCCAGAACGCCTGGTTGCGGTTGCCGAGCTTGGTCCGGCTCCAGAGAAATAGTAGGCGAAACGCATTGACGTCGTGACGGACGATCAGACGCGAAATCGAATAGCCGACGCCGACGGCAAGCGCTGCGTAGACAGGATTGTTCGTCTCGATCAAAACTGAAGTGCTGATGACCAGCAGAAATGCTGCGGCTTCGATCGGGATACCCGCCCACAAGGCGGGACGAGTGACTGCCAGAAAGAGGGTGTTCCTAGCGAGCGCTTCGGAGTTATCGATCACAAACATCAGCCTGCAATCAAGCCGACTATCGAATCTGCCGAAAACACGATGGCAATGCCGATAATTACCGTGACGAGGATGGCGGTCGACGCGCGGCCAGTGAACCACAGTAAGCCCGTAGCGATTACGGCCATCACTGCGAGCGTCCGTAGTAATGTCGAGGATAAAAGGCTGCGTACTTTGCTCGCAAAACTTTCGAGGTTTTGTGCATGAGCGGGGTCCGGGTTAACAACCGAAATTATTACCAGCGACGCCAACGCCAAGCCCCAGACGACTGTCTTTTGGGAGGGTTTTGGCAGTTTGTTTAAGCATGCCGACCATGCAGCGCATCGCTCGGGGTGTTCGCGCAGCTTCCGATTCAGTTTATCCATGTTATTGATCCCTGTCGGCTTTGGATGGCATGGCGGTTGCGCTCGTCGGCAACACGCGCGAACACGTCCAACGATGGGGGTGAGAGCGCGTAAGCAGACGATTGCCCAGCGGATGCCGACAGATCGGCCGGATCTCCGCGAAGGGCTTCCTCGTCATTCGTTGGCACCGACCCCGTCTTGGAGTCCGCTGTCGCGACAACCGCCGCAATGCTCGCATTCCTCACGACTTTGGCGACGTAACCGTTGCGAAATCCGCGCGAAATACTGCCTGTGTTGTACAACGAAATCGCCAGCCGCAGCGCTGTCTGGGGATGGCGTCCACTCAAGACGGCTTCATAGTCTCGCGTCAGGATCTGACCGAGCGCAGCAATATTGGCGCAGGGTTTAAAGATCGTTTTCCAGTTTAACCCGAGCTTTCGCATATTACGCGAATTGATCTGGCCGATTCCGAGATCGACCGAGTACCCAGCAGCAACAAAGCGTTGCGCTATTGCTGTGGTTTCGGTGGAATGGGTTTGATATGTTGAATGCCGGACTCCGTTGACGTTAAACGCCCAAGGATTGCCATCACTTTCGACTTTGACAATCGCCAGAACGGTCGAAGGAGCCACGTTGGGCGCACACTTTGAGGCGAGGAGAAGAATGGCAGCTTGGGGAAGCGTCATCGCGTGCCACCAAAGTTTTCGGGGAACGTCCTGCCGGTTGTCGATGCGCCGAACGGCAGGGACGATTGGATGGCGAAAAACATCCTTCACCTCTTTCCAGCAAAGGTGCGACCTCGATATTCCCCAAAAGGGGCATATGCTTTTTGCGTCAATTGAGATTGACGGACGCCAAATTCTGGATCGAAACGAGAGGCCGGGGTCGATTAACTGTAGCTCGAGTAGCTTTTATCAGAGCTGACCTGAACGTGGCACCGGCGTGCAGTGATTGAGAGGCAACACCTTTTGTGTCGTACGGTAGTCTGCAGTTGCTGCATGATCCGCTCAACGACCTGACTATGTTGTTCGACGAGAGACGGATGCGAAGTTTTGCTGTTTCGAAGCAAAACGGCGGATTTTGACTAAAAAGCTAAAACATCTCATGACCCGGTGCACGTGTCTGGTCTTGCCCGGTGTCAAAGCGAATGAGGATCGATTTATAAATTCAATAGACGATTTGCATGGCTTACCTCGTTTTCCCATGATCAGATCAAATTAGCAAAATCGCTTAGTACGGTCTTGAGAAGCCTTTCGAAGCGGATGTAACACGAAAAGGACGATCAACGGATATCGGCCTCCCAAGATGCCGCCTGCGGTCGTATCCGTCCC
>JAYVVA010000426.1:0-4909 GCA_043787435.1 Sphingomonadales bacterium
ATCGCAGCGATGAACGCCTGGCCGCGTCCGCAGGAAACGCAGCCGCTGCATTATGCACGTCGGGACGCGCCGCCGATGATGTTAGTGACCGGGACGACCGATACGACGGTGCGGCCAAAGAATGCGCGGAATCTCGCAGCAAAGCTCAAGGCCTTAGGGGCGACGGTCGAAGAAAAGGAATATGCGGGCCAGGGACATGAAGACATTGCGATGGCGCTGTCCTTGCCGTTCCGCGGCAAGTCATTGGTTCTCGATGACACGGCTGCGTTCCTGAATGCGCATCTTGCGAAGGGCGCCGCACGCGCGCATTAGCCGCGTATGGCCAGCAAACCACGAACGCTCTACGAAAAAATCTGGGACGATCATGTCGTTGATCGACGCACCGACGGGACATGCATTGTCTATATCGACAGACACCTCGTTCACGAAGTGACCAGTCCTCAGGCTTTCGAGGGCTTGCGGCGCGAGGGACGCAAAGTTCGGCGGCCAGACCTGACGCTCGCTGTTCCCGACCATAACCTACCAACGACACCGCGGCGTGATGCGGCAGGCAACCGCTTGCCGATAGCGGATCAACAAAGTGCACAGCAGCTCGCCGCGTTGGAGGCCAATGTCGCCGCCTTTGGTGTGCCTTACATCGACGCGACGGCGACGCAGCAGGGCATCGTTCATGTCGTGGGACCTGAACAGGGTTTCTCGCTGCCGGGCACGACGATCGTTTGTGGTGACAGCCACACTGCGGCGCATGGCGGCATGGGGGCGCTCGCCTTTGGAATCGGGACAAGCGAGGTCGAGCATGTTCTCGCCACGCAGACACTTCAGCTTGCGCCGTCGAGAACGATGGAAGTGCGGGTCGAGGGTACGCTTGGGTTCGGGGTCAGCGCGAAGGACGTGGTGCTCGCGGTTATAGGTAAAATCGGTGCGGCGGGCGGTACCGGCTACGTGATTGAATTCACCGGATCGGCGATCCGCAACCTCAGCATCGAGGGTCGCTTGACCGTGAGCAACATGGCGATCGAGGGAGGTGCGCGCTCAGGCTTGATCGCGCCTGACGAAACGACCTTTGCCTATTTGAAAGGCCGCCCCATGGCGCCGCACGGCGCAGATTGGGACGCAGCTGTCGCCTATTGGCGTACGCTGCCGACGGATGCTGGCGCGTCTTACGACAAAACTGTGGTGCTCGATGCCGCCGACATCGGCCTGAACGTGACCTGGGGGACAAGCCCCGAGGATGTGGTGCCGATCACAGGCACTGTCCCCGATCCGGCCAGCTTTGCTGATCCTGGCAAGCGGGAAGCTGCCGCCAAGTCGCTGGCGTACATGGGCCTGACACCGGGCAATCGGATGCAGGACGTCGAGATCGAGAACGTATTCATCGGCAGCTGCACCAACAGTCGCATCGAAGATCTGCGCGCCGCGGCCGCTGTCCTCAAGGGGCGCCACAAGGCTGCGAATGTGAAATGGGCAATCGTTGTACCCGGTTCCGGCCTGGTCAAGGCGCAGGCCGAAGCCGAAGGACTGGACCGGATCTTCATTGACGCGGGTCTCGAGTGGCGTGAGCCAGGCTGTTCGGCGTGTCTCGGCATGAACCCCGATAAGGTTCCGAGCGGCGAACGCTGCGCCTCGACCAGTAACCGCAATTTTGTTGGGCGCCAGGGGCCGGGCGCGCGCACGCATCTGCTCAGCCCTGCCATGGCCGCGGCTGCGGCCGTGACGGGGCGGTTGACGGATGTGCGGGCGTTGATCGGGTAAGTGGCAGTTGCAACGGCGGTGCGGTTGTCATGAGGTTGCCGCACAAGCCTGCGCGTTTGAAGCGTCTATTATCTCGACAGCGACGCTCGACAAATCGCATCAAGATGTGTGAGGTCCAGCGGGATAGACTTGACGCCTCGATGTTCTTGATTTTGGCGACCTCGCCGCAAATCGTTCGAAACGATCGGCTGCTGTACTTGCCAAGGGAAAGAAGCCGGCCCGGACGCGTGATATTTGCAACGCCGGACGACCACTTGACCAAGGCATAAAGGTTGTTGCGAATACCGAGAATAAATGTCCGTCAGTCTATGGCCTGCGTTGCGAGACTGGCTTGCGAAGGAAACATGATGAACCCTGTCACGATCATCGAAGGCCGCGCCTATCCGTTTGGGCGCAAAAACGTCGATACAGATGTCATCATCCCCGCCGCCTGGCTGAAAACGATCACACGCTCTGGCCTTGGAAAGGGCGCGTTCGAAGTGGTGCGGAACGAGCCGGGAAACGTATTCGACGATCCCAAATTCGCGGGTGCGCCGATTTTGATCGCGGGCGACAATTTTGGCTGCGGGTCGAGCCGCGAACATGCCGCGTGGGCACTCGACGACATGGGTGTCAAAGCCGTGATTGCGCCATCGTTTTCCGATATTTTTTCAGGCAACGCTTATAAGAACGGCATTTTGACCGTTGTTCTTCCGCGGGCCGCCATTGACCGGCTGATGAAGGTCGCTGCTCAGGGCGACCCAATCCATATCGACCTCGAGCACCAGTCCGTCACGACACGGTTTCAAGACCGGCTCTCGTTCGAGATCGACCCGTTCCGTAAATCCTGCCTGATGAACGGCACCGACGAGATTGGATTGACGCTTGCCAGCGCTACTGCGATCGGAAACTACGAAGTGAGAACGGCAACGGTACGACCGTGGCTAAAACCGGAGATGGCCACGTGAAAGCATTACTCTCGGCAGCAGTTGGTGGTCCCGAAACGCTCGACATGCGCGAGATCGATGCGCCCGTGGCGGGCGCAGGCCAGTTGCTGGTGGCGGTTAGAGCATGCGCGATAAACTTTCCCGATGTGCTGATCATCGAGGACAAATATCAGATCAAGCCGCAGCGTCCTTTCGCACCGGGTGGCGAGATCGCGGGCGTTGTCGAAGCTGTCGGCGAGGGCGTCTCTGGCTTCGAGATCGGTGACCGGGTGATCGCCGTGACCGGGCACGGCGGTCTGGTCGAAAAAATCGCAATCCCGGCGGCTTCTGCGTACCATTTGCCGAACAATAGAAGTTTCGAAGACGGAGCCGCGCTGCTGCTAACCTATGCGACTTCAATCCATGCACTGGTCGATCGCGGGCGGCTGGCCGAGGGCGAGACATTGCTGGTGCTCGGTGCAGCCGGGGGCGTCGGGATTGCCGCGGTCGAACTTGGCGTGGCATTTGGTGCCCGCGTCATCGGTGCGGTGTCGACCGAGGAAAAGGCTGCCGCAGTGCGCGCCGCAGGGGCATCCGACGTCGTGTTGTATGACGCTGCGCCGTTTGACCGCGATCAGTCGAAGGCGTTGGCAGACAAGTTCAAAGGCGTTCTCGGCCCGAACGGCGCTGACGTAGTCTATGATGCTGTGGGTGGCGATTATTGCGAACCGGCTTTGAGGTCGATTGCGTGGGAAGGCCGCTACCTCGTCGTCGGCTTTCCCGCTGGCATCCCGCGACTCCCCCTCAACCTGACACTTCTAAAAAGCTGCGACGTCTGCGGCGTGTTCTGGGGGGCGTTCGCTGCCCGCTCACCTCAGAAGAACGCCGACCATGTCGCGCGTCTTTTTCGCCTTTGGGCCGAGGGTAAGATCGCGCCGAAAGTGACAGAGATCTTTGAGTTCGCGCGCGGCGGGGAGGCAATTGCGCGCCTCGCAAGCCGCAAAGCGATCGGCAAGGTTGTCGTGAGGCTCGGCTGACCCTATTTCATGGTTTACAATTTCGGAGGCAGCCTTGACACAATTCGATGACCGAGAGCGCGCGTTCGAGACCAAGTTCGCTCGCGATGAGGACATGGCGTTCCGGGTAACTGCGCGCCGCAATAAACTTTTTGGACAATGGGCCGCCGCTCTTATGAGCCTCACGGCCGAGGAAACCACTTCCTATGCGACCTCTGTGGTACAAGCCGATTTCGAAGAAGCAGGCGACAACGAGGTGGTGCGAAAGGTGCTTGGCGACCTGACTGCTGCCGGCGTCGACACCGATGAGGCAACAGTTAGGCAGTCGCTCGTCGACAAGATGGTTGATGCTCGTCGCCAGCTGATGGGATTTTAACGGTGGCGATGTCGGCCGCCGAAATCAAGGCGCTCATCGTTGTAGGCATTCCCGATGCCGCAGTCCAAATCACCGACCTGGCTGGCGACGGCAATCATTATGCAGCAAAGGTTGTGGCCGCGAGTTTTGCTGGCCAGTCGCGTATCGCGCGCACCAAAGCGGTTTATGCTGCGCTCGGTGGGCGTATGGGCGGTGAACTTCACGCGTTGCAACTCACGACCGCGATACCCGACTAAGGACTGAGAAATGACCGACGACAGCCAAGTGCGTATTGCCGAACTCGTTGCCAAGAACGAAGTGCTGCTGTTCATGAAGGGAACCCCGCTGTTCCCGCAATGCGGCTTCTCGTCGAAAGCGGTGGCCATCCTCGAACATATTGGCGTCGATTTTGGCAGCGTGGACGTCCTGCAGGACATGGGGGTTCGGCAGGGGATCAAAGAGTTTAGTGACTGGCCAACGATCCCCCAGCTTTATGTTAAAGGTGAGTTTGTCGGCGGCAGTGACATCATGATGGAAATGTTCGAAGCTGGCGAATTGTCAGAGCTAATGCGCGACAAGGGCGTCGCTGCATCCGTTTGAGAGTTTTGCAACACTGAGCCTTTGTTTTGCATCTGGCCCACGGCAGCACGATTCTGGGTAAAGTTTTAGGCTCCCGTGCGGGATGGCCGGGGATGGGAACACCTTGATCAGGGAATACCTCCTTGCGCGGGCAACCTTCGCCTCGGTTGTGTCTGTGCAAAGGTGGAGATGCGGGCGAGGGCGGGTCGGTGCGCGAGACCTAAAAGCTGCAACCGACCCGCCGCTCAGGCGGGGGACACCGCCGTTGGGACACTGTAGTCTATGCAGAGGGCGTGCCAATT
>JAYVVA010000427.1:0-4086 GCA_043787435.1 Sphingomonadales bacterium
TTTTCGGTGGCGACATTTACCGCAACCGATATCGCCAATGATCGCCAGCTGCGTGACAGCAACCCTGAAAAGCGGTTTTACTGGCTGAAGGAACCGTGGGAAATAGCCCACCGCTGCGGCGGTGTCCTGATCGAGGCCGACTGGGTGGTGACAGCCGCGCACTGCACCAAGGTCCCGGGCGATTTTCTGGCAATGCGCCGGATCCGACTCGGCACACAGAACGTCGGTCTCAGAGGGACGGGAAGCATTTATCGCATTGACCGTGCCGCGATCCACGCGCGGTATAACGGCACGTTCAAGACCAGCGATATCGCCCTGCTTCACATTGTTCCCGAAGGTACGGTTAACCCCGCTGCCGTCGCGCGCGCCAAGCCCATCCGCGTCATCGGCAGCAAACGCGGCGACCGCCCCTTGGGCGACTTGCAAGATGTTATCGTGACTGGCTGGGGCCTGACGCAACAGGCAGATGAAGGGCCGAGCCAGCGCGCCGCTGACGGCAGTGTCAACCGCAGCAGTCCACGCCTGCAACAGGTCAGCCTGAGCATCCTGCCCAATGAGCGCTGCGAAGCGATCGCCACTTACAAGGGCAAGCTCGACGCGACAACGATCTGCGCAGGCAGCCTGTATGGCGAAAAGGACAGCTGTCAGGGCGACAGCGGGGGCCCCATGACGCGTGCGCAGGGAAGCGAGATGGTCTTGGTCGGCTTGGTGTCCTGGGGCGTCGGCTGTGCCCTCCCGGGAACGCCCGCGATTTACACACGGGTAGGCGCCCTCAGGTCGTGGATTGCCAAGGCCAAAAAAGTGCCGCGAGGAAAGGTTACGCCAGTCGACATGCCGTAACACTCTGGTCGTGGCGCCGAGCGTAGGTTAGCATGTCTGTGAGCTGGAAAGTTGGGGGCAGTCATCGACGACGCGGCATCCGATCAGGTGATCCTTTACCGATCGTCGGTGTTCCTGAGCTATGCCCGGGCGGATCGCGCTCGTGTTGCGCCGATCGCCGACGCGTTGACCAGCGCCGGTCTTGAAGTCTGGTGGGATGCCCTCATCGATAGTGGCGCAGCGTTTGCCAAGATGATCGAGATGCGCCTGGACGCGGCGGACGCCATTGTCGCCATATGGTCGGCGGCATCGGTCCAGTCCGACTGGGTACGCGACGAGGCTGCGCATGGGCGCGACCGTAAGTGCCTTGTTCCCGTGTCGCTCGATGGCACCGCACCGCCGCTCGGATTCCGGCAGTATCACACCGTCGATTTTTCAAGGTGGCAGGGCCAGGCAGACGCGCCAGCGCTACAAAGCCTTGTTCGGGGAATTGCAGCAGTGCGCGGCATCGAGCTGGCCACGCCGCCTGTACGTCCAGCACCAGGCCGTCCGTCGCGGCGTCAATTGCTGCTCGCCGGTGGGGGCACAGCGGGTGTTATCATTGTCGGCGCGATACTGGCGTTCAAGCCGTTTGGCCCGGCA
Source organism: Sphingomonadales bacterium (assembly GCA_043787435.1). GTDB lineage: Bacteria > Pseudomonadota > Alphaproteobacteria > Sphingomonadales > Sphingomonadaceae > Sphingomonas_O. The sequence goes on from JAYVVA010000427.1 coordinate 1,462, forward strand.
GCCGAAACAAATAGCGTGGCCGTTCTTCCTTTCGCTAATCTGAGCGGCGATCCGGGACAGGCTTATTTTTCGGACGGCCTGTCGGAAGAAGTTCGTTCTGCACTCGCCCGCAATGAACGTCTGAAGGTGGCCGCACCCACCTCGTCGAACAAGTTTCGTAGCCGAGACGAAGACGCGCGGACGATTGCAGGCAAGCTCGGGGTAGCCTTTTTGCTGGAAGGCAGCGTGCGTCGCGATGGTAATGCCGTGCGGGTGGCGGCTGAACTCATCGATGCAGCCACTGGCTTCAGCAAGTGGTCGCAGACCTTCGATCGCCAGATGACCGATATCTTCGCTGTGCAAACCGAGATTGCCCATACTGTTGCACAGGCGCTGGAGATCGAAGTCGCGGCATCGAGCCTCGCCAAGGTGCCCGGCGGGACAACCAATGTCGCAGCTTATGAAGCCTATCTGCGCGGTCGCGCCTTTTTTGACCTGTCCGCTGACGAAGCCTCCGACCGTGCCGCGCTGGCTCAATACGATGCCGCGATTGTCGCCGATCCGAACTATGCCGCGGCGCGAGCCGCGCGGTCTCGAACGCTCACGGCCATTGCCAGTCAATACACCGAGGGCAAGGCGCTGCGGCCGCTCTTCGACGAAGCCATTGCCGAGGCGAGGCGTGCTGTTGCGCTGGCGCCTGACTATGCCGATGCGCAATCCGCGCTCGGCTATACACTTTTCAACGGCCGTCTCGATGTACGCGGCGCACTTGGACCCTACGAACGCTCACGCGAACTGGGCGGCGGCGACGCCGATGTGCTGATCCGATATGCCTTTTACGCCGCGCGCATTGGGCACGTCGCTGCGGCGCGGACGGCAATAGACCGGGCGATTTCGCTTGATCCGCTGAATCCCCGCGCTCACCGGACTTTGGCCGCCGTGATGTATGCCGACCGCCAATATGAGGCATCGATTCCTCCTGGAAAAAAAGCGCTATCGCTCAATCCCAAGATGGGCGTCGCGCACGCCGGGATCGGCGATGCCCTCTATGCGCTGGGCAAGCTGCCAGAAGCGCTCAATGCCTATCGTGCAGAACCGAGTGCAAGTTTTGGCCTCGCTGGAACGGCCATCGTCGAGGCTCGTCTCGGTCAGACGGCGGCAGCCAAAAAGGCGCTCGCCGATCTTGTCGCGCAATTCGGTGATGCCGCAGCCTACCAGCAAGCCGAGGTTTATTCGCAATGGGGGCAGGTGGGTGCTGCGCTCGATGCCCTCGATCGTGCGCGCAAGATCGGCGATGGCGGGCTCGCCTATGCGCGCAACGATCCGATGCTCGACGGGCTGCGCAAACAGACCCGTTTTGTAGAGTTGCTTCGCGGGCTCGGATTCGAGTAGCATCCAACTATTAACCGAGGGGATGCGACATGAAAAAACAGGCAATTATCGCGGCGGCTACTACTATACTTATGCTGGCGGGCTGTCATCACAGACACAAAAAGGCTGTTGAGGGCAATAACATGAGCGCACCCGCCGCCAATACAATGTCGGCCAACGAGACGGACAAGTCAGCGGTGAGCAACGGCTCGAATGCCGTTGCCCCGACAAGTAAAACTGGTCCGGTCAAAGCTGGGACCAACGGAGACCGAGTCATCGGCGTTCGCCCCACCAGCGTTCGCCCCACCGGCGATCGGACCAACGGCGATCGGACCAACGGCGATCGGGGAACCGCCGACAAGTAATTGCTAGCCTGGCAGGGCGAGCGGGCGGGCGTGGTACGTCTGTAGCCAGCTTGACAAGTCTTCAGTCAACAGGTCGCTGGCACGCCGGATGCGGCGGGTCAGCGTATCGAAGCTACTGTCGTCGTCGTTGATAACGGTGCGCAGGCCAGAAAGTGCCTGTGCCAACCCGTCGCTACGCTCGGCCGTCCCGGCGAAATCACCCTGCATGCGGATACCGTAGATTGCAGCGCCGACCGAGGGGAGGCCTGCGGTCGCGATGGTCGCAACGATCAGCAAGGGATGGGCAATAGTTTCGAGCATTGCCGAGCTCGACATTTTGTCGGCGAATTTGAAGATCAGAACGAACAGGCAGACGGCTGCCGTCGCGCTGAACAGCGACGTGCCGAGCAGGTGCAGCCGATGTTCGAGCCTGTGCATCCGGTGCGCTTCGGCCTTCAGATAGGCGACCTGTTCGTCGATCAGCGCACACACGCCTTGCCGGACACAGCCGAGATAGGCCTCATCAACCCGCGCATTCGGGAGTCCGAGCTGGCGCGCCGTTGCCCGTACAAACCAGCCCACCCAGCCGGGGCGTTTGGCTGCATCGGCGCGCAGATCAAGGTCGCCGAGCTGCGATGAAATCGCCAGACATCGCAACCGCTCCGCGAGGTGACGATTATCGAGCCAGCGGCGGTGCCAACCGGCGCGGTTCCCGCCGCGGGTCAAGAGCAGGATTACCGCGATGACCCCAACTTCAAGCACAACCAGTGCGGGCTTGGTCGAACCGGGCAGTGCGAGGCCGAGCAACGACAAGACCACTGCAAGCGCCGCGAACGAGAAATTGACGACATAACCGCTGCGAAACAACTGGGCGACGGCACTGGCGTTGGTATCCGCACGAACAAAACGGGGCGCAAGCACCTCTGCAAGC
>JAYVVA010000428.1:0-10482 GCA_043787435.1 Sphingomonadales bacterium
TGCGCGGCGATCCCCCTTCAGGGTATGACAATTTCGATCAATGGCTGTCGGGTACCCAGCTGGAGCGCGAAATGCAGGTCCGAGAGTATTCGGTGTCGAATCGCGGCCTGCGCGCTGGTCTGGTCGGCACACCCGATCGAGTGCTGGGGCGCATCGCCGACTACGAGGCCGCTGGACTTGATCTGCTTCTTCTCCAGCTGAGTCCGCAGGTTGAGGAAATGGCCCGTTTTGCCGCGACGGTCATCGCGCCTTGGCGCGCCGCGGTTGCTTAATCTGCGTGATGTCTAGTTTGCGGGCTCGACGGCAGTTGCCCCCTACGTCGCTATCGTTGCCAAAATAGTTGGTGCTGCGGTGCGAGCTGTGGTCGCTAGGCGATGCCCGTTGGTCGCACCTGATCGAGGTCGACGCGCTTCGAGGCGGCATGAGCGAGCTTAGTACCAATCGCTCGGCCTGACGATCGTGCGGTGCGGACCGGTCCTGGGCGCAGAAGTCATAGGGCTACGCGTTGGCAATCCAGTGGAAACCGACATAGCAACTGTGCTGCGGGCGCTGCTTCTACGCCATAAGGTGCTGTTCTTCCGCGATTTCGATCTCACATATGCGCAGCATCTGGCACTGGGTCGCGTCTGGGGTGAAGCCGAGGGCTACCCCGTTATCAATCACGTGCCCGGGTACCCCCAGATTCTCGACATTCGAGGGTCTGAAGGCCGGGTTCAGACCGCCGCCGACGACCAGGCCTTCAGACGGCTCGACAAGTGGCATGCCGACGTTCCCTCCCGGGCAACGCCGTCAATGGGCGCAGTGCTTCTGGCACGCGAACTGCCGCCAACGGGCGGTGTTACCCTATGGGTGGATACTGCAGCTGCCTATGAAGGTTTGGCCGAAAAGATTAAGCAAAGATCGAGGGTTGCACCGCGACGCACGACTTGCTTTTCGTTTTGGTGATCGCATTAGCTTCCAACGCCGCGCTGCCATGGCAGCCGAGTTTCACCCGCAGCACCACAGCGTCGTCCGAATGCATCCGGAGGCGGGCGCATGCTCGGTGTTCGTGAACGCAAGCATGACAAGCTGCATTGGCGGTCTCAGCGATATGGAGAGTGCTGCGCTGCTGCGCGAGCTACTCGGCCAACTTAAGGTTCCGGAGTATCAGGTCTGCTTTCGCTGGACGCCAAACGCTGTCGTCATTTGGGACAATCGTGCGATCCCGCACTACCCGGTGGCCGACTATTGGCCAGCAACATGGCGCATGGAACGCGTAACGATTGCCGGCGTAGGTACTGATAATTGCGAAGACTGACGCGTCTAGAAAGTGGCGCGAGTGCTTACCGGCTAGGGGCGTGCAGGGCGCAAGACCCATTTGGATCATTTGACCCAAAACCCGCTTTCAGGGTTGAAAGAACTCTGGGGAAGTGATTTCTCGAAGAGGTTTGACGGCGGAACAAATATAGCGAGGGCACTGCTGCTCCGAAGCGCGCTATGATCTGGTCGACGATCAATAAAAGCTGTCACGGGAAAGGAGCGAGGCCCCGAATTTTCAGGCCGATCATAGTCTCGCGAGTGGTCAAGGCATGAGTGCGTCGCCCGGATGATAGCGCCGCTCGACATGCCCGGCGAGTTCGTCGGGGTAGAAATAGACCTGTCGCAAATTGCCGGTGGAGTAACGTTCGATTTGATCGTTGAAATGCGGTGAGCTTGGATCACCGCTTTCGCCTCCGGCCGTCGCCGCCATCGCGCGGACGCGCGGGCCGAATTCCACAACGGCGACAAAGCTGTTGCCGCTGGTGCCGTAATAGTTTTTTGTGCCGGGAGAGGGCGTTGTACCGAACGAAGCAAGACTTCCCCATTGCGCCGAAGTGAATGGCACCGGAATTGACGGCTTTGCGTCGTCGAAATGGGCAACGATTGCATCATCAAGTCGCTGGAAGCGATTAATGGTGCCCCAAGCAACGTACGAGCTGCCGAAATCACGCGTGAGGTGCTCGACAGCCTTGTCGAGCGCAGCAAGTTTTGCTGCAGGTGTAACGCGTGACGCGATATAGTCGGGCACGTTCAGCCGCTCGGTCTGTGCGAAGGATCCGACGTCACGCCACAAGCCTTCGCCCCAAAACACCGCTAGCGCGGTTGCCTGCGAGTCTGCCGCCCAACGATAGTCCCACCCGCGCAGGAGGGCGATCGGCGCTTCAAGCCTTGCGTGTTGGGGGTCACTCACCGCTAATTGGTCGTAGGCAGTAATCAATTGGGGAACGAGGGTCGCAAAGGCAGGAAGATAGCTGTCGAATGCCCCAAAACGAAGTTTGTCGAGCGTGAAATCGTGCCTGCCTCTCAGCAATAAATCGGCATGCGTGCCGCGGGCATTGGAACCGGCCTGATCCATGTAGCGGGGGTAGTCCTTGGCTCTTGGGCTGTCCGGCCCTGCTGCGTCCCATGGCCAGTCGTTGGTGTTATGGACCCAGCCCACCTTCGGGTTTATTACGCTTGGTAGCGTCGAGAGCGCGTGCAGGCCTCTCCAGTCGGTCGACGGGTCGCTGCCGTCCACGGCACGGGTATAATCGAAACGGTCGTCGCGGATCGGGACAAACTGGGGGTGGAGATAGGCGATCTCGCCTTTGGCGTCAGCAATCACCGTGTCGTTGGAGGAATTGGCTTTAAGCGCTGCCACCTTCTGATAGGAGGCAAGGTCAGTGGTCTTGGTGCGCAACCAACTCTGCTTGAGTGCGGGCACTGGCTTCCACATCAATGCCTCGGCAATCCACTTGCCGCCGCGTTCGGCGACGATGGGTCCGTGGTGAGTGGCAAAGGTCGTGAACGTGCGCTGATCAGTCGTACCGTCAAGGCGGTGAAACGCGATTTTCAGATCCTTGCGCGTCACCGATTTCAGGTCTTTGCCATAACGATACGACAGGTCGCTGCCGCGCTGCACGATTGTCTCGGCAAATTCATCAACGCTGTCGACGCCCGACGACGTGTGCATCCAGCCGATCTTCGAATTAAATCCCTGATAGACGAAGAATTGCCCCCAGGTTGCCGCGCCATAGGCATTGAGACCCGCGCTGCTCGTCATCTGCAATTCCGAGCGGAAATAGAAGCTCGTGTGGGGGTTGATGAGGAGTAGCGCATGTCCGCTCGCCGTGTTTTTCGGCGCAATGGCTATGCCGTTGGAGCCCACCGGTTCCCGCTGGATCATGCCAAGTTCCATCTCGGTGGGCGCGACAGGCTTGTGACCGTAAAAGGTTGCCAGCTCCGACAGTGAAATCCGCTCGATATCGCCGCCAATACTGCCTTCGGTGAACGCCAGCGCCATCCAGGGTTCGAAGTGCTTCAATACCTTTGGGTGCACCCCGGGGTGGGTAGCGAGATAGTAGTTGAGGCCATCTGCCCAGGCGTCCATCAGCGTGCGCAGCCAGGCCGGGCTGGTGGCGTATCGGGCCTGCAGGTCGACAGGATCCACATAAAGACGCTGGCGCAAATCCGCCCAGATAGCGCCTTCCCCTTCCGCCTCTGCGCGGCGACCGAGCGCAGCCAGATAATTGGCTTCGACGCGCGCGAAATCGTCTTCGGCCTGCGCATAGATCATCCCGAACACAGCGTCTGCGTCCGTCGTGCCGACGACATGCGCGATGCCCCAAGTGTCGCGCGTAATCGTTACCCGAACCGCCTGTCCGCGCCAGCGAATTTGGTCCTGCGGAGCCGCCTCGGCGGCACTTGCAACGAAAAGGGCGCACGCGAAGAGCGACTTGCGAAGGCCGCGGCTGAGTCTATCCATGCCTAAGGGCTATCGGGCATGTGTCCGCGCGGCAAGGAGGGCAGCATGAACGCTTGGCTTGGGTCTCTACTTTTGTTGGCGGCCCCTGCGGTTGCTGCACCCGACCTGCCGACGGGTCGCACCCTTTTGCGCCCTGCCCAGGTCTTCGATGGGGTTGATCCCGTGCCGCATGCGGGTTGGGAGGTGTTAGTCGAGGGGGAGCGGATTGCCGCCGTCGGCCCTCATCTGACGGTGCCACCTGGTACGAATATCGTCGACTTGCCCGGTGACACGCTGACCCCGGGGATGATCGAGGGACACAGTCATTTGTTTCTTCATCCCTATAATGAGACGAGCTGGAACGATCAGGTGCTTTACGAACCCCTGGCGCTGCGCACCGTCCGGGCAGCGGTGAATGCCCATGCGACGTTGTTGGCCGGCTTCACCAGCGCACGCGATTTAGGTACCGAAGGCGCGGGCTACGCTGATGTTGGACTCAAACAGGCGATCAATCGTGGCATCGTACCGGGCCCGCGGCTGCTCGTAGCGACCCGGGCAATTGTGGCTAGGGGGGCCTATGGCCCAAAGGGCTTTGAGCCCGGGGTGGAGATACCCCAAGGCGCGCAGGAGGTGAGCGGGGTCGAGGAAATTGTGCGAGCCGTGCGGGACCAAATCAGCGCAGGTGCCGATATCGTGAAGCTCTACGCGGATTATCATTACCGCGCGGGTGAAGACAGTCTGCCTACCTTGTCACAAGTCGAAATGGATGCGGCGGTGGCCGCCGCACACGATGCCGGGCGCATCGTTGCCGTTCACGCTGTCACGCCCGAAGGCATGCGTCGCGCCATCTCGGCTGGGGCGGATACGATCGAGCACGGCTATGGCGGTACGCCTGCCATCTTCAAAGCCATGGCCATGAGGCACATCGCGCTCTGTCCCACGCTCGCCGCATCGGACGCTATCGCGCGCTATCGCGGCTGGTCAGGACAAGAGCCAGTGCCCGACGGCGTCGCCAAAAACCGTGCTTCGTTTAAATTGGCCATATTGAGTGGCGTTCCGATCTGCGCGGGGGGCGACGTCGGCGTCTTCCCGCATGGCGACAACGCTCGCGAGCTGGAACTAATGGTCGCAGGTGGAATGTCAGCAGCGCGGGTGATGATTGCCGCGACCTCGGGCAATGCCACTGCCTTTAGGATAGCCGACGCGGCGGGGACCGTGCGGCCCGGCGTGCCCGCGGACCTTGTGGTCTTTGAAGGTGATCCAACGAGGACGATCGGAGCCGTTCGCAACGTTCGACTGGTGATGAAGGGCGGGATTGTGGCGCGGTAGGAAAATTGCTGCACGGCGCGGTCAGTCTATTGCACGAGGCAAACCGCGGTGTGCCCCGCCCGTACGATGCCCGCCCGTATCCGAGCGTCTCCCGGAACGCCCTTTCGCCGTTTCGGCGCGTCACCCTAAGTGACGCGTCGGGCAGGCCTGAGGCGTGTGCAAGTTGGCAGGTGTGATGGCCGTCGAACGCTCAATGTACGGCTTTGGCAGCCTGTCTTACCCTGACGGGGAGCGGGGGCCGCAGCGGTCGGGATTCTTCGCGTGTCAGCATGCTGCGCTTTGGAAGTGATCGCTCTCATGAACGGCATCAATTGGCTACCATAAAAGCCCGTCCGCACCCCGGCGAAGCTTGTGTTTTTAACGACCGCTGTCCAAGGTGCGGCTTTAAAAACAAGGGTTTGTTCGCGCGGCGCCGCTTGCCGCGTCGGGCCGACGTCTGGAAGGCCAAGTACAAATCTATGACACAAACTGCCCGCCTTGCCTTTTGCCTTGCCATGTCTGGTCTTGCCCTCACTTCTACGCAGGCTCGCGCCGCGTCCGAGGAAGTTCAAGTTTACATGGACGAAATGGACCGGCGCGGAGCACTCGGTCTGGACCTGCATTCGAGCTATGTGGCGACGGGGGAAGGGGTCGTGGATTACCCAGGCGCGCAAATATCGCGCCACCGCCTCAGACTGACGCCAGAATTTTCTTACGGCCTGTCTGACACTTTTGAATTTGGTGTTTATCTGCCGCTGACGACGTTTGACAGCAACGGACATCTGTCGGCGGACGGCGCAAAGATGCGGATCAAATATCTTGCGCCGCGTGCCCTTGGACAACGATGGTTCTGGGGCGCCAATTTTGAAATTGGTTACGTTGACCACAAGCTCGACGCCAATCCATGGAACGCTGAATTCAAAGCCATCGCCGGCGTTAAGACGAGCCGATGGACACTGGCTGCAAACGCCAACTTCGATTTCAAGATAGCCGGTCCGGCATCGGCCCCAGCGAGCCTCGATGTGGATACCAAGCTCAGTTACCGCGTTAGTCATCATATCGCCATCGGGCTCGAGAGCTATAACGGCATCGGTGAGTTCGCCCATCTCGGGAGCTTTGGTCGCATCGACCAGTCGACCTATGCGACGATCGATACAGATCTCGGTCGTTGGGATCTCAATCTCGGCGTGGGAAGAGGCTATGGCGCCAATAACGATGGCGTCATTGTCAAAGCGGTGATTGGTATCCCGATCTAGCCGCATGGGATGCAAAGGGCGACAAGCGCTTCAGTGCTGCTGCGCGTGGTGTACGAACCACGGCGTTTACCAGCACGTCGCGTCCGTATTCCAGATATTGCGGGCGTCATCGAAGTTCGCTGCCTTGCGGAACACGCCCCGCATCGAAGTCTGAACGGCGGACTTGCCCGCTTCGTTCAGCGAGCAGCGCCGATCCTAGATGCGAGGCGAAGCATGATCAGGGCAAAAGCGTTGACTGGTCGTCTCGCAGCTCATGGCGGCCTGAGCCACGCAACGCCCCGCTTTGAAGAACGCGGTTGCCTACATTCGACAGCGTCTCCACGGGATTCACCCCCCGCCAGGTGCTTTGGGCGCGCGGCGACCAGCCGCGGACGGTGATCCCTTGGCGCGTTGCGCGACTGTCCAGTCAATATGGTAGAGGTCGAACCGTCGGTCGGCGAGGTTTCGCACGGTTCCCTCGGCACGAGCCCAGGTCAGATCCGCAAGGTTGACGTCGGCGATTGTCAGCGTCTCGATGTTCTCGCTTGCTTCGGCGGCGATACCGTCGCGCGCAAATGGAAAGTCGCAGGGTGTCAGAATGCACGATTGCGCATATTGAACATCCATGTTGTCGACACCGGGCAAGTTGCCGACGTTGCCCGACAGCACAACGAAGCACTGGTTCTCGATTGCACGAGCCTGCGCGCAGTAGCGCACGCGCATATATCCCTGGCGGTTGTCGGTGCAAAAAGGGACAAAGATGATGCGCGCACCCTCGTCCACTAACCGGCGCGCGAGTTCCGGGAACTCGCTATCGTAACAGATCAGCACCCCGATCGGGCCAACGTCGGTCTGTATGACGTCGACCGAGCTACCGCCCTTGATTTTCCACCAATAAGCTTCGTTGGGTGTCGGATGGATCTTTTCTTGGGCGTGGACCGATCCGTCGCGCAAACACACATAGGCCACGTTTTGCACGCTGCCGTCTTCTGTCCTTGTCGGATGTGATCCACCAATGATGTTGATGTTATAGCGCAGCGCCATACGCGACAGTTCAGCGACTATCGGCGCGCGATGATCGGTCATCCGGTCGATCGCGGCCATCGGTGCCAGTGCTTCGGTTTCGAATGACAAGAGCGACATCGTGAAAAGTTCGGGGAAAACGACGAAGTCAGAGCGATAATCCGAAGCGACGTCGACAAAATATTCAACGTTCCGCACAAACTCGGCGAAGTCCTTGACGGCGCGTGCCTGCAATTGAACCGTGGCTAATCTCACGCTCTCGACATCGCGAGGCACGCGAAATGCGGGAGGTTCGTTTGGGTCGACGTATGGATTGCGCCACACCATGTGCGCTGCAAAGCCGTCCGACGCCTTGTCCATCGGGAGGTAGTTGGGCAGCACGCCGATGGGCGTAAATCCGTTCGCCAGCTGAAAGCCGATCACCTGGTCGCGCAGCTGGCCGGCACTGACGGCGTCAAGATAAGCGTCCGGTCCGGCGATCTTTAACTTTGCGCGTGCAAAACCCGGCATCCTCCCGCCAAAGACAATGCCGCGGAGTTCAAGGCGTTCAGCGAGACTGCGTCGCGCCTCGTAGAGGCGCTTGCCAATACGCAACCCGCGCTGCCGCTCGTCGACGGCCATTTCGATCCCGTAAAGCCAGTCCCCGGTTGGATCATGCCTGCTGCCGAATCCGTTGCCGCTGATCGTGTTCCAGTCATGAGGCCCGAGCGCAAAGACCTCGTCAATGCGGGAGGAGGCGCAATAGCCGACAACGCCGCCTTCGAAGACTGCGACGAACTGACCGTCGGGAAAATTGTTAATCTGGCCTCGTATCTGGCCAGAGCTGTAGTTTTCAATGCCCGGATAAGCTCGACTGATCAGCGCCAAAATCTCCGAAATATCGGAGGTTTGAGCCTGGCGGATTTCCAGACGGGCGGCGGTGTTTTTCGGCATTCGTCGAGCCTTGGATAATTCTGACGGGTCACATGCCGCGGCTATGCCCGAGGCATAGTGGTGCGGCTACCCCTTTTGATGGTCAGAACCAACGACCATGCGCCGCCTTCCGAAACGCCGAAGGCACAGACGTGTGCGGGCAGGTAAACCGCTCCGGTCGCGCCAAACTTGCGCGCGCGCGGCAAGCCGAACCGATTGAAGGGCCGGCGGCCCCTCGTCGCGACTGCGGGCGCTATACATACCTCGATTGACGCTCTTGCGCGGCACCAGAGATCCTCGCACGGCTCAAACGATCCCGTTCATCGCGCTCGAAAGCAAGGCAAGATGCTTTGGGGTGAGGACAAGGTTGGTGGCCGCGAGCAACTCGTTCAATTGTTCGACTCGCGACACACTCGCAATTGGAGCGGCTGTGCCGGGCTGAGCGATAAGCCGAGCGAGCGCGATCTGTGCATGGGTCGCTCCGGTTTCAGCCGCTACCCCGTCCATCACGCCAAGTACGGCGAGTCCGGCAGCGCACAGATAGTCCCCGACCCGGTAAGCTCGTGCGCCCGTGACTGCGGTTTCATCGCGGTATTTTCCGGTCAGAAAACCGGATGCCAACCCAAAATAGGGAAGGACTGCGATTTCACGCTCCGTAAACGGAGCCTGCACAGCTCCTTCATAAGCGATCATGTCCCCGCGCCACTCCGCAATACGCTCGACCATCGCTCCCCTTGCAACGAGATTATATTCGGGCTGGAGCACGCGTTAAGGCGTGCCAAGGTCAAGCGCTGACTCGAGCCGGGTTGCCGTGAAATTCGAAGCGCCCAGAGTTGCAACCTTACCCGCCTACACGAGCCCGTCGAACGCTGCGGTAACGTCGGACTGCGACACTTGGGCATCATCCTCGTACGCGTAATAAAGGTCGGGCCGGTCGATTTGTATGCGTGCCAGCGAGGAATCGCACGCTGCAGCGATGCGCGCTGGGGCCAGCCCTTTGCCGCCGTCGCCCGCAAGCATGCCGACCTTGGTGGCGATTTTCACCTTGTTGCGCTTGCCTGTGGGCTTTAGCCAGCGTCCGATAACGGTCTCGGTTTCGCCGCCCTTGTGACCAGGAATCCTCGCTGAATAGGCGTCTGCTGTGTCAATCATCACGCTCCCGCCATCGACGAACGCGTCGAGAATGGCAAAGCTCGCAATTTCGTTGGCGGTCCAGCCGAAAACATTACCGCCAAGTACCAGAGGGATGCCTCCAAGGGCGTTTGTACTGGTAAAGTTTGTTGTCATCGCCGTATTTTCAGAAAGTTGTTCCTGGAGCAAATCACATAGGACCCAGTGTTGACGCGGCAGCGACGAAAATCGTCGCCTCTGGGGTTAAGGTCGTCACGCACTTGCGTCTAGCGCTGCTGCGGCCGGGAACCGTCTGGCCCGCCCCTTGTTTAGGCACTCAATGGTCGCCACGTCGAAGGACTGACGAAGTGCTTAGGAGATTTGCCATGAAAGCTCGGCAAGCGACGACTGCAGATGGTTTGATGGATCTGTTGAAAAAAGCTGCGCCGTCGCGCGGCGAAGCTGTTCGGCGCATGGAAATGGTGGCCAAACTTTTGGATAGTGCCTTCGTGATTCCGGGCACCAGCCAGCGCGTAGGTATCGACGCCATCATCGGGTTAATTCCGGGGATTGGCGACGTCGCCACGACAGTCCTCTCGAGCTACGTGATCTGGGAAGCGCGCAATCTGGGCGTATCGCGTTTTGCAATTTGGCGCATGCTGTCAAACTTGGCAATCCACGCTTCGGTCGGCGCGATCCCGATCGTGGGCGACGTGTTCGATGCCTTTTTCCGCGTTAACCAGCGCAACATGCGGATCGTGCGCGCTCATCTCCAGCGCGATGCGGCAGTGGCTAATCCCTCGATAATTTCATCAAATTAATGGCTGCGCACGTAAAAAAAGCGTGCATCCGTCGGCCGTCTCGATCATCGTATCACGATCCGCAATCAAACGGTCGAGGCCGCCCTCGGGTGGGGTTACTGGCCTGGCGGACAAAGAGCTTCGAGGATTTTTTATCATAAACCACTGCCTCAACAGCCAGCACATCTGACAACAGAACCAGACAAGGAGAACTCGATGCTTCGGATGCTCATCGCAGCGGCAATTTTGGCCGCGCCTACATTGCTCGAGGCACGCGGACATTTTTATGACCACGCGCACCGATCAAGCCATGGCGGGCATTACGTCGGCGGTCACGGCTCCAGTCACAAAG
>JAYVVA010000429.1:0-2625 GCA_043787435.1 Sphingomonadales bacterium
ATATGACGCACCAGGTTGACGCTGCCCCGCCGAACGGCCTCGACATCTTCGCGTGCCAGGTCGAGCTTGGCGACGCCACCATTCATCTTGAGCGCGCGAACGGTCGCGACAATGACGGCCACTGCCGGTTTCAGCCCCGCCTGCCGGCATTTGATGTCGAAGAACTTCTCGGCGCCCAGGTCCGCGCCAAACCCCGCTTCGGTCACCACATAGTCGGCCAGATCAAGGCCAAGGCGCGTCGCGATCACCGAATTGCAACCGTGCGCGATGTTGGCAAACGGTCCGCCGTGAACCAGGGCGGGCGTGCCGCCGATCGTCTGGACAAGGTTTGGCTTGATCGCTTCCTTCAAGAGAACAGCCATGGCGCCGTCGGCCTTGAGGTCGTGCGCCGTCACTGGCGTCCGACTGCGTGTGTACCCAATGACGATCCTGCCTAGCCGCTCCTGGAGATCCGCCAAGTCATGAGCAAGACACAGAATCGCCATCACTTCGGAGGCAACAGTGATGTCGAATCCGCTTTCGCGCGGGTAACCGTTGGTAACACCGCCAATCGACTGGACAATGTCGCGCAGTGCCCGGTCGTTGACGTCGAGCACCCGTCGCCAGACAATCCGGCGAACATCGATGTCAAGGGCGTTGCCCCAATAAACATGATTGTCGATCATCGCGGCCAGCAGATTATGCGCCGCTGTAATGGCGTGAAAATCGCCGGTGAAGTGGAGATTGATGTCCTCCATCGGGATGACTTGGGCATAACCACCGCCGGTCGCGCCCCCCTTGGTGCCAAAACACGGGCCCAGCGAAGGCTCGCGCAGCGCCAAGATCGTCTTTTTGCCGATCTGATTGAGCGCGTCGGCGAGCCCAATCGACGACGTCGTCTTTCCCTCTCCTGCAGGCGTCGGGTTGACGGCAGTGACAAGGATCAATTTGCCAGGCGTCTTGTGCCGTGTTGCGAAGGCCGGATCGATCTTTGCCTTGTGACGACCATAGGGTTCGAGCGCCGCATCCGCTATGCCCGCGCGGGCCGCAATTTCGGTAAGCGGCAAGGGTTTCGCGGCACGCGCGATGTCAAGATCTATGGTCACATCGTCGCGATTAGCGAGGCTCGCGCGTGGGCGCCAGCGCGACGGTCGCCGAGTTCGCGCGAACGGCACCACGTCATCAAAAATAACGACAAATAATGGGGTCGAGGCAGCGCTTGCGCCGTTTCCAACGATCCAAGGGCGCAGTCGGACAGTATTGCGGCGGACGGCGGGCTGAGCTGGGAAGGTCTTTATCGCGCGGATCGATGCCGATTCCGAGACCGCAGGCTCTCTGGTCACCTGGTTGAGCCCGGCCGGTCTCGTTGTCATGGAGCCAACGAATAACCGTCATTACGCTCGCATCGCAAAGACTGCGCGCACCAAGCTGTTGAAGGTAGCGACAATATTGCCGCGACCGTCAACGGCGCAGGCAGTACGCGCGCCGTGAATGCCCCGCGAAATGTGGAGCAGGCGCGCGGCGCCGCCGCGCCCCTGCTCGTATTTCTTAGCGCTTCGAGAACTGGAAGCTGCGACGGGCCTTGGCCTTACCGTATTTTTTACGCTCGACCGTGCGGCTGTCGCGGGTCAGGAACCCTGCTGCTTTAACCGGAGCGCGCAGTTCGGGCTCGTACTTGGTCAACGCCTGGCTAATGCCATGACGAACAGCACCGGCCTGCCCGGACAACCCGCCACCCTTGACCGTCGCGACGACGTCAAAGCTACCGACACGGTCGGCAACTTCAAAGGCCTGACTGATCACAAGACGCAGCGTCGGGCGGGCAAAATAAACTTCCTGATCGCGGCCATTGACCGTAATTTTGCCGGTACCGGGCTTGATCCAGACGCGAGCGACGGCATCCTTACGACGACCGGTCGCGTAGCTTCGTCCCTGAGCGTCGATGATTTTGTCACGCAACGGCATCGTAGAGACGGGGCGCGCAATCGGCGCGTTTTCGTCATTGACGACAGTGTCGGTGACTTCGGCCTTAACCGGGGCGGGTGCAGCGCCGGTCAGCGCCGCGAGGTCGGCCAACGACTGGCGGTTGTCGGATGTTTCGGGAGTCTCGGACATTATGCGCCCACCTTGTTTTTACGGTTCATCGAAGCGACATCGAGCACCTTGGGGCTCTGCGCAGCGTGAGGATGCTCGGTACCCGAATAAATGCGCAGGGCGCGCATCTGGTCACGCCCGAGCGGTCCACGGGGAATCATGCGCTCGACGGCCTTTTCCAGAACCCGCTCGGGGAATTTGCCCTCGAGGATCTTGGCGGGCGTCGTTTCCTTGATGCCGCCGGGGTAACCGGTGTGCTTGTAATAAATTTTGTCGGTCATTTTCTTGCCGGTAAACCGCACCTTGTCCGCATTAATAATGACGACATTATCTCCGCAATCGACATGGGGGGTGTAGCTTGGCTTGTGCTTGCCGCGCAGAATATTGGCCACCATCGACGCAACGCGTCCAACGACCAGCCCGTCGGCATCGATCAACATCCAGTCTTTCACCACGTCAGCGGGCTTGACCGCCTTGGTGGTTTTCATCAGCGCCTTCATGGGCTCGACCTCTTCAAACCAAACACGCCGCCCCGGTGCGGGACGGCGTTCG
>JAYVVA010000430.1:0-2228 GCA_043787435.1 Sphingomonadales bacterium
CAGAGACGCTGAAAGCCAGCGGAAGATAGCAAACTGGCGATGTATTGCAGCATGTTAGCTTTTTTCATGGTTGCCATGAATTCCAACCGAGCACACAAATTAGCGCCAGAATCAAAAAAGGCCCCGACAACGTCGAGGCCCCTTAAGAATTCGTTTGCAATCAGCGGCTGCCGGCGTGACCGTCTCCGAAGAGCCAGTCCCAGAAACCACGGGTTGGACGCTTGTCCTTACGCATAATGGTCACCCTATTTCAACCGCGCGAAGCTTACGCGACAAAAATGGTTACCAAAAGTTTAATTGGTTAGCAACTAGTTAACGATTGTTAGGCCGCGCGGCGGTTGATGTGCTCCTGGAGTGTCCGGCAAAAAGAATCGAACGCCACCGGGCGTCCCACGAAATACCCTTGTACCTCATCGCAACCGAGCTCGCGGAGCATGGCAAGACATTCGCCGTCCTCGACGCCTTCTGCGACGACCCTGCGGTTGAGCTGATGCGCCATCTGCACAATCGATTCGACGATCACCTTATCGGCAGGACTCGTCGTGATCTTTCTGACGAAGCTCTGATCAACCTTCATTTCATGAGCGGGGATACGCCGGACATATTCCAGTGTGGAAAAGCCTGTGCCGAAATCATCGATCGACAATCCAAAGCCGTCGCGACGCAGCTGTGCGAGATTGATTTCGGTAGACGCATCATTGGCCGTCATGATCACCGATTCGGTGATTTCGACCGTGATCGACTGCGGCCGCACGCCGTGGCGGCGAACGAGATCAAGCAACTGATCAGCGAAACCGGGCTGAGAGAGGACCGGTACGGAAATGTTGACGGCCAATCGGCAGTCGGCGATCTTGAGAAGCTTGACGGCGGAAATGACCGCCTGTTCGACAATGTATTTTGTCAGACGGTGGATACGCTGGCTCCGCTCGGCAGCAGGGATGAAATCGGCCGGACTAATGTCCCCGCGTTCCGGATGTGCCCAGCGCGCGAGCACCTCAGCGCCGGTGATCTTACCCGTTACGATGTCGAGCTTGGGTTGGTAGGCCAGCCAGAACTGCCCTTCGTCGAGGCCCCGGTCGATCTCGCTGGCGAGCGAAAGCTCCCATACGGCATCGAGCGAGCGCTTTTCATCATAGATCTTCCAACGTTGATTGGTTTTCAGTGCCTCTTCGGCACACATCAGAGCACTGCCGATGCGACTCGCCATTGATCGAGCCGTATCGGTATCGATGCCAAAGGCCAGCGAAACGTCAATCCGACGTCCGTTCACGAGAATGGCAGAGCGGAACAGGGCAGCCAAACCCTCTAGATGCGCGCCGATCTCGCCGGGATTGTAAAGTGGTGACGTCCAGTAGAACACGCCGTCGTCGGCCTGGTAAACCTGGATCGAATCGTTGCCCAGCCGGAGGCGACCGATAATCTCGGCAACGATGATGCTTTCGATGTCGCGCGGGAAACTGGCGATAATCGCTGCAAAGTTATCGACCTTGGCGGCGATAAGCGATGTGCCGGCCGCCACTGTGAGCTCGCGCAGCGCGACCACGTTTGAAAGACCCGACGATTGGTTGATGCGACTCTTCTCCCAGCCGAGACGAAGCCGCGCGTGCTGAACCAAGACGATCGTGATGAGGACAAAGGCTGGAGCGACTTCGACAGAGATATTGTTCGCATCGAGAAACACAGGTCCGAATGCCAGGACCGCCGGGGTGCCCAGCGCAACGAGTGTCCGCAGTCGTTTGCGCTTGGCCAGGAGAACGAAAAGACCGGCTGCCGCCGCCAGCAGTGCCGCACCTGCCCACCCCCAATCACCCGGCAAACCGCGTTTGAGGGTCTGTCCGGCGATCGCGTGAACGAAGACACCCGCAGCATTGCCTTGGGCCGGAAGAAATTTGGTATCGTTCAAGAGGTCGGCGACAGGGCCAATCACGACGTCGCGGCCGGCGACAACGCGCGCCGCAGCTGGATTCAAGACCAGATCGCTCGCCGCGACATAGGGGAACGAGTGGAACGGGATCGAATAGTCGGGACGAATGAATGCGCCCTTCACAACCTCTCGATTAGCCAGCACAGTTGCGATCGCGGGAAAACGAGAGGGCCCGGTGCGCGTCTCCATCGAGACAAGCGCAGGCTGACCGATCGGATTGTACCAGACGCTGTAGTCGGCAATCTTGACATGCGGGCGGAGGATCGGTGCCGGCAACAGTTGTCCGTAACCCACGCCATTGCGG
>JAYVVA010000431.1:0-4734 GCA_043787435.1 Sphingomonadales bacterium
GTCAACGATATGCTTATAAAGGCGCTGGCTGCAGCGTTGATCGAAGTGCCGACGTGCAATGTCAGCTTCGCCGGTGACACATTGATCCAGTACAGCCGCGCCGACATCGCGGTCGCCGTGTCGATCGACGGTGGTCTGATTACGCCCATCGTTGCCGACGCGAACAACAAGGCGCTGAGCGCGATTTCGATTGAGATGAAAACCCTCGCTGACAAAGCGAAGGCTGGAAAGTTGCAACCGCACGAATATCAGGGCGGCACGGCTTCGCTGAGCAACATGGGCATGTTCGGTATCAAGCAGTTCGAAGCGGTCATCAACCCTCCGCAAGCGATGATCATGGCCATCGGTGCCGGAGAAAAGCGACCGTACATCGTCGACGACGCGCTTGGCGTTGCGACGGTGATGTCAGCGACGGGAAGCTTCGATCACCGCGCGATCGATGGGTCAGACGGCGCTCAGTTGATGAAAGTGTTCAAGGCGCTGGTCGAGAGCCCGCTCGGGCTGGTCGCATGAGTGACGTCTACGACCTCGTTGTGCTCGGCTCCGGCCCCGGTGGCTATGTTGCCGCCATCCGCGCTGCGCAGCTCGGGCTCAAGACCGCGATCGTGGAGCGAGAGATGCTTGGGGGCATTTGTCTTAACTGGGGCTGCATTCCGACCAAGGCGCTGCTCCGCTCGGCAGAAATCTATCATTATATGCAGCATGCCGATGCCTATGGCCTAACGTCTGCAGGGGTAGGGTTCGACATGGCCAAGGTTGTGGCACGGTCGCGCGGCATCGCCAAGCAGCTCAGTCAGGGCGTCACGCACCTGATGAAGAAGAACAAGATCACTGTGTATAAGGGCCAAGGCGTCCTGACCAGACCAGGCAAACTGACCGTCACCAAAGATGGCGCGGATATCGAGCTGGAAGGCAAGAACATCATTGTCGCGACCGGCGCCTGCGCCCGCGAGCTGCCGTTTGCAAAGTCCGATGGTCAGCGCATCTGGACTTATCGGCATGCGATGGTCCCGCCCGAAATGCCGTCAAAACTTCTGGTCATCGGGTCGGGCGCGATCGGTATCGAGTTTGCCAGCTTCTACCGCGACTTCGGAGCGGAAGTAACTGTTGTCGAAATGCTCGACCGCGTGGTCCCTGTAGAGGATGCAGAAGTATCTGATTTTCTCGAAAAGGCGCTGGTCAAACAGGGAATGACGGTCTTGACTGGCGCCAGCGTCGAAAACCTTGAGACAACCTTGGTTGGCATCACTGCCAGGATCAAGACAAAAGATGGCAAGTCCGCGGACCACGACTTCAGCCATGCCATTGTCGCCGTTGGTATCGTGCCCAACACCGAGAATATCGGGCTCGAAACGCTGGGGATCGAGACGAACCGCGGTCATATTGTGACCGACTCGATGTGCCGCACGAATGTCGCTGGCATATGGGCGATCGGCGACGTGACCGCGCCGCCCTGGCTCGCCCACAAAGCCAGCCATGAAGGCGTCATCGCGGTCGAGGCGATAGCCGGGTTACATCCTCATGCGATGGATTCGAAAAATATTCCTGGCTGTACCTATTGCCATCCACAGGTCGCGAGCGTGGGCCTTACCGAGGCTAAGGCGAGGGACGCGGGCCATGAGGTCAAGGTTGGAAAATTCCCCTTCATCGGCAACGGCAAGGCGATCGCGCTGGGCGAGCCGGAAGGATTCATCAAGACGGTGTTCGACGCAAAGAGCGGCGAACTTCTTGGCGCCCACATGATCGGCGCTGAAGTCACCGAACTTATTCAGGGCTATACGGTCGGCAAGACAGCCGAGCTCGTCGAAACGGATTTCATGAACACCGTTTTCCCGCATCCGACGTTGAGCGAGATGATGCATGAGAGTGTGCTGGGCGCCTATGGCAGAGCATTGCATTTCTGAAGGTCGAAGCGGCGCACGTGCTCGGGGCGGCTACGCCGCGAAAAGGATGGCTCGACTGAACTTCATCGCAGTTTCGGTGAGACAGCAGGCCCCGCGTTCACCGCCGCCGCGATGCTGAAGTTGGGTTGGCTGTCGCGAATTGGCCTGGACGTGATCGACCCTGCCTGCTGGATGAAGCCCCCGGTTCACCCGATCGCTTTTTCGCCTGCGCCAGCTTTTCGGCGTCAATGTCCCGCCTATGACCCGTTGCCCATGCCCCTTTCCTATGTGCAGTGACTTGCTAAGGTCGAGTAGTTGTAGGGGAATAACATGCATCGTCTTTTCGTTTTGGCCGCACTTTCATGCGCGGTGCCGGCCAGCGCCGAAACCATCCACATAACTGCTGCAAGGATGATCGATGTGGAAACAGGAGCGGTCGTCCCGCATCCCATGATCGATGTCGCTGATGGGCGAATCATCGGTATTACCGACGCGCGAACCGCGGCGCTCAAAAGTAACGAGAGAGTCATCGATTTAGGCAACAGGACCATCCTGCCTGGTCTCATCGATATGCACGTCCACCTGACGTCGCTGGCCGAGATTGGCGGCTACCGCGGGCTGCAATATACCGACAGTTTCTGGAGCGCGGTCGGTGTAGCGAATGCGAAGAAAACGCTCGATGCCGGGTTTACGACTGTAAGAAATGTGGGGTCTGCGGATTTTCAGGACGTGGGACTGCGCGAAGCGATCGACGGCGGCTGGGTGCCTGGCCCGCGTATCGTCACAGCGACTTATGCCATTGGCGCGACCGGCGGTCATTGCGACGACAACGCGCTCCCGCCGAGTTATGACAAGAAGAACGTGTCGGTCGTCAATTCGCCCGAGGAAGCGCGCGCCAAGGTCCGGTGGCTGCACAAATATGGCGCGCAGGTCATCAAAATCTGCGCGACAGGCGGCGTGTTTTCGCTTGGCGATAGCGTTGGGGGACAGCAGTTAAGTCTGGAAGAGATGAAGGCCATCGCTGACGAGGCGCACATGCTCCATCTGCGGGTGGCGGCACATGCACACGGCGACGAAGGCATTCGCGCTGCTATCCTTGCCGGGATCGACACAATCGAGCATTGCAGTCTGGCGAGTGACGAGACCATCAAGCTGGCGGTTGCACACAAGACATGGTTCGACATGGATATCTACAATGATGACTATATCCTTGCGACCGGTACGGCGAATGGGACCGAGCAGGAAAGCCTCAACAAGGAAAGGATGATCGGTCTGAAGCAGCGACAGACGTTTCAGCGCGCGGTCAGGGCAGGCGTGCCGATGCTATTCGGCACCGACGCAGGTGTTTATCCGCATGGGGACAACGGTCGCCAGTTTGCCAAGATGGTGCAGTGGGGGATGACGCCGCTGCAGGCGATCCAGGCGGCGACGTTGAACGCAGCCAGGGCATTGGGCCGCGACGGCGATATAGGCGCACTCGTCGTGGGCCGCTACGCCGACCTGATCGCGGTCGACGGCGACCCGCTGCAGGATGTGCGCATGCTCGAAAAAATAGCAGTAGTCGTTAAGGGCGGCGAGGTGGTGAAGGGCCAGTGAGGAAGCGGGTTGGCGGTGGGATCGGGCTCGTCGCCGCCTCGTGCGCGATCGGAATCGTCGTCCACCAGGGCGGCTCTTCCAGGTTCGACATCGACCTGCTGCTTGCGCTCTCAGTGGCAAGGCGTGGGCCACAATGGCTTATCGATGCTACACGGTTCATGTCGGCTCTGGGTGACGTCGGCATCCGCGGCATCGGAATTGCGTTGGTCTTGGCGGCCCTGGTGTGGCGGCAACGCGGGCGATCAGGTGTGATCTATTTGGTGACCGTGACGCTGTCGATTGCAGGGCATACGATGGCAAAGATACTCTGGGCGCGCCCTCGTCCGAATCTCGTGCCTTGGCTCGACCATCCGCGTGACCCTAGTTTCCCGAGCGGCCACGCGGCGGGATCGATGGTTGTGCTTTTGCTTGCCGCGATGCTGTTTAGCCGCTGGCGCTTGACGCCAGTAGCGGTCGCGCTGTCGCTGGTGATCGGGCTCACGCGACCGATGCTCGGGGTGCACTGGCCGACGGATGTCTTGGCGGGCTGGCTCTGGGGCGCAGGATTTGCGTTGATCGGTGCGGGCGTCGCCCAATCGATGGGCTTGCTCGACGCCCCTTATTCCAACAAATTCAGCGCGGCGCCATCCGGATAGCGCCGTCGAGGCGGACATCCTCGCCGTTGAAATAGCCGTTCTCGAGCATCATCAGAGCAAGTTGCGCGTATTCCTGCGGCTTGCCGAGGCGCTTGGGAAAAGGAACGGAGGCGGCCAGCGCGTCTTTGACCTGCTGAGGGGCACCGAGCATCAGGGGCGTCTCAAAAATGCCGGGCAGAATTGTATTGATGCGGATGCCTTCACTCATGAGGTCGCGCGCAATCGGCAGCGTCATCCCGATCACGCCAGCCTTCGATGCTGCATACGCCACCTGACCCATCTGGCCGTCCTCGCCCGCAACTGACGCAGTGTTGACAATGGCGCCGCGCTCACCGTCGTCGTTCTGCGGATCAAGTGTCATCATCCCGGCCGCCGAAAGCGCGACACAGCGAAAAGTGCCAACGAGGTTGATCTGAATCAACCAGTTGAATGCCTCCGCCGGGTAATACTTGATGCTGCCGTCCTGTTTCGAACGGCTCGCGGTTTTCATCGCGGCGCCTGTCCCCGCGCAGTTGACGAGGATACGTTCCTGCCCGTGCGCTGCCCGTGCCTTTTCAAAGCCCGCGATCACGCTCTCGTCGCTGGTCACGTTCACTTCGCAGAATACGCCGCCGATTTCG
>JAYVVA010000432.1:0-2577 GCA_043787435.1 Sphingomonadales bacterium
CTTGTCGGCATTGCGCTGTGCCCCGCTGTTGCGATGGCGCAGGCAGCCGGGCCCACAGGGTTAGAAGGCACGCTGGGCAAGGTTGCGGGCGGTCAGTCGCTGTCGCTGTCGCTCCAGATTTTGATACTGATGAGCCTGTTGACGGTTTTGCCGTCGCTCATTCTGATGATGACCAGTTTCACCCGGATCATCATTGTTCTTTCAATTCTGCGCCAGGCGCTGGGGTTACAACAAACGCCGCCTAACCAGGTGCTTGTCGGGCTCAGCCTGTTTCTCTCGCTGTTTGTGATGGCACCTGTGCTCGACAAGGTGAATAAAGAAGCGCTGCAACCCTATAATTCGGGCGCGATTACGCTGGAGCAGGGCATTGCCAAGGCTGGCGAGCATTTTCACGGCTTCATGACGGGGCAAACGCGCAAGACTGATCTGGCCCTGTTCCAAAAGCTCGCCAAGGCGCCCTCGGTTTCCGCAGCAAAAGACATTCCGTTCACAATTCTTCTTCCAGCCTTTGTCACCAGTGAGCTGAAAACGGCGTTCCAGATCGGTTTTCTGATTTTTCTGCCCTTTCTGGTTATCGACCTCATCGTGGCGTCTGCCTTGATGTCACTGGGCATGATGATGCTGTCGCCGACGATCATCTCAATGCCATTCAAATTGCTGTTGTTCGTGCTCGTTGATGGGTGGGCACTGACGATGGGATCACTCGCCGCATCGTTCGGGGTTGGGTGATGGAAGCAGACATGTTCATAGACGCGGCGCAACACGCGCTGTGGGTGCTCGCGCTTGGCGCTGCACCGCTGCTGATCCCCATGCTCGTTGTCGGGGTGTTGCTTGGCATGGTTCAAGCGGCAACGTCGATCAATGAAGCCACGCTAAGCTTTGTGCCCAAACTCATCGTGTTCGGCATCTGCCTGGCGTTCTTCGGTGGGGCGATCATGATGCTGATGGTCGACCTGACGCAGGATATGTACGCGCGTATCCCGGAACTGGTGCGGTGATACCGGCTGAGTTTGGAGGTATTGAGGCTCAACTCCTCATCTGGTTTATCGCAATGATACGGCCTGGCGCTGCCTTGCTCGCCGCGCCACTGTTCGGATCAGCGTCAGTGCCGCTTCAGGTCCGGATCATCCTTTCGCTTGCGGTCGGCATCCCGTCGGCAGCGGCTGCAGGAATCGTTGTGCCAGTCGCCGGTGTTTTCTCGGTGCCGGGCGTGCTCATGATCCTGGGTGAAGTCGTGCTCGGTTTGTCGCTGGGTTTTGCCCTTCAGATCGGGTTTGCCGCGGCGCTGGTAGCCGGCGAGGCAATCGGCAATGCGATGGGTCTGGGGTTTGCATCGATGCAGGATCCGATGACGGGCCATTCGAGTACAGCTGTCGGCCAATTGCTTAACATGCTGGGTACGGCACTGTTCCTGTCGACGGGCGGTCACCTTGCGCTCATCGACATCATCATCAGCAGTTTTCGGACAATGCCGCCAGGCGCAAGCTGGGTAACTCTGGAAGCTCTGCGTGGGCTGGTCGATTTTGGCGGGCTTATGTTCGCCGCCGGCATGTCGGTCGCCCTCCCTGTCGCCTTTGCCCTCATCATGGTCCAGATCGTGATGGGAACGATTACGCGCTCGGCGCCCGCGTTGAACCTGTTTGCTGTCGGTATTCCGGCAACAGTGTTGGCTGGTGTCCTGCTTTTGGCTGTAGCCACGCCGGTGATGGCGGCAGCCCTTGAGCATGCGATGCGTCTTGCGCTTGAGCAGGCGCAGCATCTCGCAAGATTGTAGCTTGTGGCTGATACGCCCGACAGCGACCAGAAGAGCCTTGCGCCTTCCGCCAAGCGTAAGCGGGATGCAGCCGCAAAGGGCGACGTTCTTCAATCGCGCGAATTGGGGACGGCGCTGATCGTCGTTTCGGGTGGGGCGTGGCTGGCGCTGGCCGGTCCTTGGTTCATCGACGGCATGCGCGCTCTTTTGCGCCACGGTTTGACCATTGGACGCGCAGACCTCGACGGCTTCGATCCCTGGCCGCGGGCTATCGGACTGGGCCTGGAAACGGCGGCCCCGCTTGCAGCGCTGTTCGGCATGACGATTTTCGCTGCGATTGCTGGCCCGGCGATGTTGGGGTCGCTTGGTTTTCGGGCGAGCGGTTTTGCGCCCAGACCATCAAAACTTGATCCATTGACAGGTATTCAGCGCATTTTTGGCGCGCAGGGACTGATTGAGCTCGGCAAATCACTCACCAAAGTTGTTTTGCTTGGCGGGATTGGCTGGTGGCTGATCTCGGCGCGATTGCCCTTGATGATGGGTCTTTCCGCGCTCGATCACCAGCGTGCGGCGACGCTGCTCGGCCATCAGTTCGTGACGGTCGTGCTGTGGATGGCTGGAGGGCTGGCTGTGATCGGGATGATCGACGCACCGATCCAGTTCATGCGGCGCACCGCGCGGCTGCGGATGACTCACCACGAGGTCAAGGAAGAGAACAAGGAAAGCGAAGGCTCGCCGGAGACCAAGAATCTGGCGCGCCAGCGCCGGCACGAGATTCTCAATGGTTCGGCCCGTCGTGCCGTTGGTGAGGCCACAGTGATCCT
>JAYVVA010000433.1:0-2866 GCA_043787435.1 Sphingomonadales bacterium
TCGACGACAGCCTGTGCAGCGTCCGAATGTCCGGTGCCGTCTCGCGCGACGCCCAAGTCATTCACAACAACTTTCGCGCCACGCCTTGCGAGCTCAAGCGCGTATGCCCGTCCCAATCCGCCGCCAGCGCCGGTAACGATGGCTACGCGATTTTCGAACGAGATGGTCATGGTCGGATCCCCGATGCAAAGGCGAACTCGCGCTACCGATGCACTGGGGTTCCGTTTACGTCAACCGCGCTGATGACGATGCTTGTGGGGGCCACCCTTCGTGTCAGACTCGCGGGCTGCACTCTGATGGCATTGGTCCTTTACCGTCGCCGAACAGCGAGGGTAGCTGGCCTGCGCGACGGGTTGAGCTGCAGGACCAGCGCTCGGCATTGTTGTAGCCGTCGGGCTCGGTGCCGAAGGAGCGGGCGGGGTCATCGCATCGCTGTTGGCTGGCGAGGGCGCCGCCATATCGGCCGGGGGCGTTGTTGGGGCGACCGGCGCCATCTGCGCAACAGCAGCCGTGCTGACAAGCAGCGCACTGGCAAGGGCAATAATTCTCATCATCGATCTCCATGGTCGGAAACGCGAGCGGAAGCGTGCGCCGACCCGAACTAAATGCATATAGCGGACAATGTATCCACGCCTTGCCGTTCCAACGGTTCGTTTCGTCGAGACTAGTCTTATAACCTGCCTTCGGCATCGAGCGCATAGCCTGCGGAGCGGACTGTCCGGATGATGTCGGCACGACCACCGTCGTTGATCGCTTTACGCAGCCTGCGGATGTGAACGTCGACTGTCCGCGGCTCGATGTCGCTGTCGTGCCCCCAAACGCTGTCGAGTAGCCGTTCACGTGAGAACACGTGCGCGGGGTGTTCGAGGAAATGTTTCAAGAGCCGGAATTCGGTGGGTCCGAGTGGCACCATTTTTCCGGATCGTTTCACCTTATGCCCGACGGTGTCCATTTCGATGTCGGCATAAATCAGTGCTTCACCTGCCAGCGCCGGGCGGACGCGGCGCAGGACGGCGCCGACACGCGCGACTAATTCTCGCGGGCTGAAAGGCTTGGTGACGTAATCGTCGGCTCCGGTCTCAAGTCCTCGCACGCGGTCCTCTTCCTCGCCACGTGCCGTCAGCATGATGATTGGCACATTTGCCGTTTCGGCCATTCG
This sequence comes from Sphingomonadales bacterium, assembly GCA_043787435.1. Lineage (GTDB taxonomy): Bacteria > Pseudomonadota > Alphaproteobacteria > Sphingomonadales > Sphingomonadaceae > Sphingomonas_O. The sequence continues at coordinate 1,160 of JAYVVA010000433.1, forward strand.
GCGCAGGCGGCGGCAGACTTCAATGCCTGACAGGCCTTCGACCATCCAGTCAAGCAAGACAATGTCAGGCGGAGTTTCCTGCGCGAGCAACAAGGCTTCCTCGCCGTCGGGCGTCTGTTTGACATCGAAGTCTTCGCGCCGGAAATGATAGACGAGCAACTCGGCCAATGCCGCATCGTCTTCAACCAGTAGCATCTTTGCGCGCGCCATGGCGTCAGCCTCCCTCTTGCTCGGCGAAAGGGTCGGTCTTGTCCCGCTCGGCCATATATTCGCCGGTCGCCGCGAAATAGACCATCTCAGCGACGTTGGTCGCATGGTCGCCAACCCGTTCGAGGTTTTTGGCAACAAACAGCAAGTGAGCCGCGTTTCCGATGCTTTGCGGGTTCTCGTACATATAGGTAACTAGGGTGCGAAAGATCGAGTTGTAGAAATCGTCGACGACCTTGTCGCGCTCGTTGACAGCGAGCGCCAGCGTTGCGTCGCGCGCCGCATATGCGTTAAGCACATCGTGAACCATTTCGGTGGCGATCTTGGCCATTGAGGGGAGCAGCGAGATTGGCTCGATTTTTCGCTTATCCTCCAACGCACCGACGCGTTTGGCAATGTTCTTGGCATAATCTCCTATGCGTTCGAGAACAGCGGCGATCTTCAACGCCGCGATCACGTCGCGCAGATCATCAGCCATCGGGGCCCGGAGCGCGATGATTTTAACAGCCAGTTTTTCAACTTCGCTTTCGAGCCGGTCAATTGCGCGATCATCGTCGATGATCTTGCGCGCCAGGTTGCGGTCACGTTTGATCAGGGCTTCCATTGCGCCGTTGATCGCAGCTTCCGCCCGGCCGCCCATTTCAGCGATATGCCCGCGCAGCTCACCGATCTCATTATCGAATGCCTTGACGGTATGTTCGGTCCCGATAGTCATTTGCTACACTTTCCGGCGATATAATCTTTGGTGTACTCAGTTTTCATATGGTCAAGCTCTCGGAGGTAACACTGAAGTCGAATACACTACTTAGGTGAAAGGCCGATGTGCATTGAGATACGCGCGCGCCTCGCAATACAATGCGTGACAACGATGAGGGAGGAGCACACTTATCGTGGTCCGGGACGGCCAAATCGTCCATGATCAGATCACGAGTACTGGTTGCGCAACTGGTCCCTGCCAGCTCCCGAAGCATGGGCTGAAAGCGTTGCCGCTGCGAGCAGAAACGTGACACTTGTGCCCGAAAAATGACCATTTTGCTCCATAAGCCCAATCGGCGGACCCACCGTCGCCATGACTGCTCCTAGCAGCGCTTCGGCGTCTCTTCAGTTTCAGTTCGGTGACACTTTTATGACCGACATCGGCATCGCAGGGGACGATATTGCCAGCGGCAGCAAGATCGAAACCGTCGTTCCAGAGCCTATCGTACTTGTAATATCGAGCCGTCCTCGGTGTCGTTCGACGATATGTTTGACGATAGCAAGACCGAGACCCGTGCCGCCCTGCACGCGACTGCGGCCGGGATCGACGCGGTAAAATCGTTCGGTCAGGCGCGGCAAATGTTCCGCGGCAATACCGTCTCCCTCGTCGGCGACGGAGAGGCAGACCAACGTTTCTCCGTCGCGACGCAGCCCAATCGTAACAGGAGTATCGCGCCTCCCGTATTTGAACGCGTTGCCCACAAGATTATGAATCACTTGCGACAGCTGTGCTGCGTCGCCCGT
>JAYVVA010000434.1:0-1876 GCA_043787435.1 Sphingomonadales bacterium
GCGCGCGCGCGCGCAAGATGATGATCGACTTGCCGCCGCATCGTCGCTGCTTCTCGGATGACAGTATCAGCCAAATCCTCGCTGCGCGCAGTCGCTGCGTTCATCACAACTGTCAGCGGCGTTTTCAGCGCATGGGCCAGATTGCCCGCATGTCGCCGCGCTTCTTCCGCTTGAGTTTCGTTATGTTCGATCAACCCATTTAGCTCATCGACCAGCGGCGCAACTTCGTTGGGTAACCTGTAATGGTTTATCCGCTGTGCACGACCGGATCGCATTTCGGCGATCGCAATCCGGAGCTTGCGCAGAGGCCACAGGCCATAGAATGTCTGCAAGGCCGCGAGCACGAAGAGCCCCAGGCCCAACAGGGCAAAACTGCGGACTAAAGTCTTGCGCAGCGTGCCAATTTGCTCATCAAGCCCTGCCCGGCTCTGTGCCACTTCAAATCGCCATACCGTTTTCGACAGCGGCAGTGTGATATCGCGCTCGACGATACGCAATTTTTCACCGATTTGCATACTGTCGTAAAAATGTGGAATGCGGTCGCGGTGCGGCCGGCCGACGCTGAGCGCGTGATCCCAGAGCGACCGCGAGCGGAACGGTTCTTCATTCGCACCGGTAATTTGCCAATACAGCCCGGAATTAGGCTCGAGGAATCTTTGATCGCCAAGCGGGCGGTTCAACCGGACTTCACCGTCCGGACCCGTTTCTGCGCTCGCGATCATTGCAGTCTGTACATAATCAAGCTGATCGTCGAAATTCTGGGTCACAGCACTGACCAGCACGCGGTCGAGCGCGATCCCGCCACCGACAAGGAGCAACAGCACCCAGGCGGCAGCAATCCCGATCATACGGCGAGAGAGCGAGCCGGATCGGATTGTCCGGTTGTGCTTGGCGTCCTTCGAAACTTGAGCGACGGGCGCGGCAGGCAAGCCTGCGTCAGCCACTCGGATCATCCAGCGAGTACCCAAGGCCCCGGATCGTCGTGATCACGTCAGCGCCAAGCTTTTTGCGGATGCGCGTCACGAACACTTCGATCGTATTCGAATCACGATCAAAATCCTGATCGTAGATATGCTCGATCAGCTCCGTCCGGCTGACGACTTTACCCTTGTGATGAAGCAGATAGCTAAGCAACTTATACTCCTGGGCCGTCAGCTTAACTGGCTCACCCGCGAGCGTCACGCGACCCGAACGTGTGTCCAACCGAACATCGCCCGCGATCATTTCTGCACTTGCATTGCCCGCCGCACGGCGGATCAGCGCGCGCAGCCGAGCGATCAGTTCCTCGGTCTGAAACGGCTTGGCGAGGTAATCGTCGGCACCCGAATCGAGGCCCGCCACCTTGTCCGACCAGCTGTCGCGTGCAGTCAGCACCAGCACAGGAAAGGTTTTGCCTTCCTTGCGCCATTTGTCGAGCACGGTGAGCCCGTCCATCACCGGTAAACCAAGGTCAAGGATGACGGCGTCGTAGTTTTCGGTTGTTCCGAGGTAATGACCGTCTTCGCCATCGGTCGCCAGATCGACGGCATAACCAGCCCCTTCAAGCGTATTTTTCAGCTGAATGCCCAGTGTAGGCTCGTCTTCGACGATCAACAGGCGCATAATTTTATCCTCGCTTGCGGCAGTTGGTGTTTTCTGAACGGCCTCGGCCCCGAACTCAAGGCCCTGGTTAATCTCCGGCTTGAGCAACAATCGCCCCCGACCGGCCATCGACATCCACCCAGATCACTGCGCCACTGCGTACGAACTTCAATCGATAGCGACCGGTCGAACCGTCAAACTCTGCACCGATATAGTCGGCGCCACGTGTCTTCATGCGGGGAACGATACCGTTTTCTATCGCCCGCAGCGACATCAGCGCACCATCACGGCGGCC
>JAYVVA010000435.1:0-1889 GCA_043787435.1 Sphingomonadales bacterium
CCGTGTGCATTGTGATCACCTATGACCGGAACCTCGACGTCAGCGACGACACCCCATTCGATTGTGGCGCGGACGCGAGTACGCTGGTCAACGCTGCCTGGTCCCGCGGGCTTGGCGCGGTCATCAACAGCCAGAGCATCATGCAGTCGCCAGTCGTGCGCGAGCATGCAAGGATCCCTGACGATCAGATAAACATGAAAAGCATTGAACTCGGCTGGCCCGGTCACGACCTCCCGGCGAATGCGATCGTGTCCGAGCGCAAGCGGCTCCAGGACGCTGCCGTAGTTATTGGGTTCAGGGATTTGCGTTTGGGCGGTGCTATCGAGCTAGACGGGGCACGACCTTCAACGCCGACCGGAGAAGCGGCAGACCAACGGGGCCGACTATAGTCCGGGCGATTCCAGCGGTTGCGAACTCGTTGTGCTCATTCCTCGAGCAGCTTTTGCTTGAATTACGATGTTTACGCTGAATGGGAGGCACTCCTGCCCTGCAACGTCGCCGGGTTAATCTGCAACTTTGGAGAAGCAGTTAGCACGGTCTTCTCCCCGGCGGGTGCGTTTGGTTCGATAGAGCCTCCCCCCGGCGTTGACAGGTAGCGCGGGCAGGCAGACACTACGCGGCGGCGCTACTGACGGGCGCAGCGCAACGGGGAGTCATGTTGCAATGATTATACTCTCGCTCCTCAAGCTCCGGCCAGCGGTTGCTGTGCTGGCGCTCGCCGGCGTTCTTGCTACCCCTGTGCTTGCCGGGGAAAAGATCAAGCTGCACGCAAAGCTCTCGGGCGCTGAGGAAGTGCCCGCAGCGTCATCGGCGGGCCATGGCACGGCTACCGTTACGGTCGACACCTCCAAGGGTCAACTTTGCTACCTGCTCAAAGCCGCTGGATCGGACACGCCGACAATGGCTCATATCCACAAAGGCACAGCCGGGGTCGCCGGACCCGTCGTTGTGCCCCTTAACGCGCCCAAGCACGGCTCTGCCAAGGGTTGCGCCAGCGCATCCGCCGATGCGCTCGCCGCAATCGTCGCGAGCCCAATCGACTACTACGTCAACGTCCACACCGCGGCACATCCCTCCGGCGCGATGCGAGGACAATTGATGAATTGACCTAAACGGAGGCGGTACTGTCAATCTAACCAGCATCTGGTTCCTCTTGGCATTTCTCAGCCAAATCGCTGGCTGGAAATGAACAAATTCGGGGGAACGAAAGGAGATAACAGACAAACAAGGCAGGAAGCGATTGGCCTCCTGTATCAACCTAACCAAACAGGGAAACCGTGGTGCATTTGGTTCGATCGACCGGCGCTGTTCGGCTATGCTGATATCGCACTCACTTATTCGAGAAAGTGTCTGGCTGGATCGCGGGCGCGGCCTCCGTCATTTCAGTCGAGCATCAGGTCTTTAGCACGTGTTCCGATCGATATTTTCATAAACTAGAGCATCGAGCGTTTAATCGGATCCATAGCCTGCTGCGGTGAAGTAGTTTTGGCAATGCGGACAAGCATGAGGTTGGTCGGCACGCCAACAACCGGGCCGAAAACAGCCACCTCCCCTTCCGAAGACGAGAACGAGCGATGCTCAGATTTCGACGAATGGAGACGCTGCAGAAGTTCGCTTCCGTCCACGCCAACGTCCACAATCATTTCAATACCGAACGCCACCTCGTCGATCGACCCACCCACAACCTGCTCCGCGCGGCCGGCCTCGCCGAGTGGAGCGGCCTCAGGCCTGAGCTACAATGATCAAAGACAAAGCCGCGCGAAACTGAGATTTGTGCGCATCGGACTGACAGCACCACGCGCCGCCGTCGCGCTGGAGCAGGCTGATGAGTTAGGATGCTTTGGTCGCGACCGGGGGTGACGCCAGCGGAACCGAACGCGTGAAAATCG
>JAYVVA010000436.1:0-5311 GCA_043787435.1 Sphingomonadales bacterium
GCAAACGCTCGTGATGTTTGCCTTTTTCTCGCTTGTCACTGGTGTCGGCGGTGGCACGGTACGGGATTTTCCGATCTGGGCCCCGGTGTTCTAGGTCCACGACTGGTGCGTGCCTGCCGCCCGCCTCGGCAGTGCGGTGTCGATCTGGGTACTCCCGCGCAAACTCGGGCCAGGGCGCACAATTGACCGGTTCGACGCCGTGAGGCTTGCGGTCTATCCCTTCATTGGCACGTTAAAATTGCTGGGGTTGGAAGTGCGGCCGCTCCCCGCCGTCATGATCGGGATCATGACCGCCTGCGTCGGCGGCGTCATCCGCGATGTTCGCGCCGGTGTACCGTCAATCCCGTTGCGCGCCAAAATCTATGTGACCGCGGCAGCACTGACGGCGGCACTCTTTAGGACACTCGTTCCCATGGGTGTGCCGGTTCTTGTCGCCTCGACCATTGGCGCAACCGTTGGCTTCGGCTTGCGGACGTCGGCGATTGCCCGGGACCTGTCAATTCCGGCCTACACAAACTAGCTGCAAAGAGTGCTGCGCCTGCGCAACCCCGCTCGATCGGTCGCCCTTCCCGCTCAGCGAAACGGCCAAAAGCGATAGCCTGTCGCGATACGAGAAATGCGACGCGCGTATGGGAGATCCTCGCAATACCTGCGTCATTCGCGATGACCGCATCGCGCCCGATCGCGAGCGCACGCTGGACGATCGGGTCCCGTCGACCCAAGACAGGACAGGAAGGGTCAAGGTGGCGACACGCTTCGCGGGGGCGCACCAGTCTAGCGCGGACCAACCTGTCCACGGTGCATGAGTTTGGCATCGGCAAGCACGAGCGCCATCATCGCCTCGACCACCGGCGCGCCCCGAATACCGACGCACGGATCGTGTCGTCCCTTGGTCACGATGTCAGTGGACTTGCCGTCCCGCGTAATCGTTTCGATCGGCGTCAGGATCGAGCTGGTCGGCTTGAAGGCGACACGCACAACGACAGGCTGCCCCGTCGAAATGCCGCCGGCGATGCCGCCTGCGTGGTTGGCGAGGAACTGAGGGGCGGCGAGCCCCGGGCGCATCCGGTCCGCATTGTCCTCACCGCGCGAGCCCGCCGCCGCAAAGCCATCGCCGATTTCGACGCCCTTGACCGCGTTGATGCTCATGCAGGCACTGGCGAGTTGAGCGTCGAGCTTCATGTAGAGCGGCGCGCCCCAGCCCACCGGCACATCTATTGCCACACACTCGACGACGGCGCCCAGAGACGACCCAGCCTTGCGCGCGTCGTCGACGAGCGTTTCCCAACGCGCGGCTGCTTTTGCGTCGGCACAGAAAAACGGGTTTCGGGAGATCTCGGCCGCGTCGAAGCTTGCCGCGCGGTCGCCACCGATTGCGATCACGTACGCGACGATCGTCACCTCGGGGATCACCAGCCGTGCGACGGCGCCTGCAGCGACCCGCGCCGCCGTCTCGCGGGCCGAGCTGCGCCCGCCGCCGCGATAGTCGCGCAACCCATATTTAGCGTCATAGACATAATCGGCGTGGCCGGGACGGTAGGCGGCAGCGACCTCGCTATAGTCCTTCGAACGTTGATCGACGTTTTCAATCATCAGGCTGATCGGGGTACCGGTCGTCTGTCCCTCGAACACGCCGGACAGGATACGGACCTGGTCGGGCTCCTGGCGCTGCGTCGTGAACTTCGAAGTGCCGGGCCGGCGCGTATCAAGAAACGGCTGGAGATCGGCTTCGCTCAGCTGCAGCCCCGGCGGGCATCCATCCACCACGGCCCCAAGCGCTTCTCCGTGCGATTCCCCCCATGTGGTGAAGCGAAAGAGATGGCCAAAGCTGTTGTGGCTCATCAGGCGAGCGCGATATCCGGCGCGTCTTCGGCTTTCATGCCGACCACCTGATAGCCGGCATCGACATAGTGCGTCTCGCCGGTCACACCCGAGGACAGGTCGCTGCACAGGTAAAGCCCCGCGCCGCCGACGTCCTCGATCGTCACGTTGCGCTTAAGGGGGGAATTGAGCTCGTTCCATTTCAGGATGTAGCGAAAATCGCCGATACCCGACGCCGCAAGCGTCTTGATCGGCCCGGCGGAAATCGCGTTCACGCGAATATTGTCGCGGCCCAGATCAACAGCAAGATATTTCACGCTCGTCTCAAGTGCTGCCTTTGCCACGCCCATGACATTATAATGCGGGATGACTTTTTCGGCGCCGTAATAGCTGAGTGTGAGCAGCGACCCGCCATGCGGCATCATTGATTGTGCGCGCTTGGCAACAGCGACGAACGAATACACGCTGACATTCATGGTCATCAGGAAATTGTCGAGGCTCGTATCGTAGAACCGTCCGCGCAGTTCGTTCTTGTCGGAAAAGCCGATTGCATGCACGACGAAATCGAGCGTCGGCCAGCGTGCGGCCAACGTGTCGAACGTCTTGTCGAGCGCGCCCATATCGGCCACGTCGCAATCGATCAGGAAATCGCTGCCAAGTTCAGCAGCAAGCGGGCGCACCCGCTTTTCCAGCGCCTCGCCCTGATAGCTGAACGCGACTTCGGCACCGGCCTCGCGTAGTTTTTTGGCAATCCCCCAGGCCAGCGACCGGTCATTGGCGAGTCCCATGATCAAACCGCGCTTGCCCTCCATCAATGTCATACACTCACTCCTTGGACGCCGTGTCTAGCGCAGGTTCGGGCGGTTCCGAAAGAGCCGCATTGAGATGCGCCCCGATCACGAAGCCAAGTCCTACAAACCAGAAGAAAATCAACGTGATGATGATGCCCGCCAGACTGCCGTACGTCAGGTTGTAATTGGATAGGCGCGCGATGACGATGGGAAGCAGTGCCAGCGCGCCGTGCCACCACAGCGCCACCAACACGGCCCCTGGCCACTTCGGGTTTTTCGAAAACCGGTAATGGCTCGGTGTCAGTGTCCACATGATCAGGTAGATCGCGCCCGACGCCACCAGTAACGGGACCAGCCGCGATAGCTGGATCCAGCCCATGACATCGTACGCAAATGGAAACAGGCGGAAGACGACCTGTTCTGCAGCTGCCAGCAGCACCTGGAAAGAAAAAGCGGCCATCATCAGGATCACCGCGCCGATAATGATGCCGATCGATCCCAGCCGATAGCGCCAGAACGGCAGCGATGACCGAACGCCATACGCCCGGCGCAAAATATCCCGGATCGTCTCGATGAAACTGCCGACCGTCCAAAGACCGAGCAGAGCACCGATCCACAGCAGGAGCCCTGTGCGTTCAGTCAGGACGTCGTGAATGGGCTGACGCAGCACTGTCTGTACCGTTGGCGGCAGCGTGACGAAAAGCGAATTGACGGCATGTACTGTATCGTCGTTACGCCCAAGCAAGCTTGCCAGCGCCGCCGTTACGATGAAGAATGGGAACAGTGTCAGCAGTGTCAAATACGCGAGATTTCCGGCGTGAATGAAGCCATCGTTGAACACACCCACAACGACGCGCTTGGACACCTCAAAAGCGCGGGCAATGAGGGGCAGATGATCGAGCCGGTGTGCGATCGTCCTCCCGTCCCCTTGCGCCAACTGCTTGTCGCGCTCGGCGGGCGACTGGGGAGAAGGGCCGGTTTGCATATAAGAGTTAAACGCCCAGCTTGGCTCTTGGGTTGCCAGGCGTTGCCGTCGACGCCCACTCCTTGAGCGTCGCATCGTTTTCGGGCACGTCGATCATCAGCGTTACAAGCTGATCGCCACGGACCCCCGACTTGCCGGTGAAGCCCTTGCCACGCAGGCGCAACACCTTGCCCGACGAGCTGCCTGGTGGGACATTGAGCATCACCGGACCATCGACAGTCGGCACCTTGATCGGCCCCCCGAGGATCGCCTCGGAAAGTGCCACGGGCAGATCGAGCCGAACGGCATCGCCTTCGCGGCGGTAAAACGCGTGACTGGCGATGTCGATTGTCACGATTGCATCGCCTGCGCCCCCTGCGCCTGGCTCGCCCTTGCCCGACAAACGCATCTGTGTCCCGGTTTCGACCCCGTTTGGCAGCTTGACGTCTATTGTCTTGCCGTCACCCAGCGTAATCCGCTGCGAACGCAAAGCTGCGGCATCTTCGAAGCCAACGGCCAGACGATAAGCGATATTAGCCCCTTTGGCCGGGACACCGCGCCCGAACGGGCTTCCCCCGCGCGCGCCGGCCCGTCCGCCGAACAACCCTTCGAAAATGTCGCCAAAGTCGCCGCCGGTGCTCTGGAATCCACCGCCGGCGAACCCTCCCGCCTGTCCGCGTCCACCGCCGCCGCCGCCAAACCCGAAAGGCGCTGCCGGATTCCCGTCGCCGTCGATCTCGCCCCGATCGAAGCGTGCACGTTTGTCGGCGTCGGACAGCAGGTCGTAGGCCGCCGTAACTTTTGAAAAACGATCGGATGCTGCTGGATCGTTCGGATGCTTGTCAGGATGCAGCTCCTTGGCAAGCTTGCGATATGCTTTCTTGATGTCGGGCTCGCTCGCGCCGCGCGCGATGCCCAAAGTGGAATAAGGATCAGTCATGCGGCGTCAGTTAAGGGCGGGGGCGGCCACCGACAACCGCTCATCTTCAGGCGCTACATCAACAGACACGGTCATCGTCTGGGCGCCGGTCCCCAGGAACACCCCATCGATTGGCGCGATTTCCGAATAATCGCGGCCAATGGCGATGACGATGTGGTCGCCCGCCATCCAGATACCGTTGGTCGGATCGACCCCTTCCCAACCGCGCAGCGGCCCGCACCAGACCAGCACCCAGGCGTGGGTTGCGTCCGCGCCGACCAGCCGCGCCTCGCCCGGTGGGGGCAGGGTCCGCAAATACCCCGACGCATAAGCCGCCGGAATGCCGTGCGCGCGCAAGCCCGCAATCATGACCTGCGCGAAATCCTGACACACGCCGTGACGGTGCGCAAAGGCCTCAGCGGGCCGCGTCGCAGTGTGCGTGGCATCAGGGTCGTATTCGAATTCGCGCTGAATGCGCAGCGCGAGCGCAATGGCTGCATCGATGATCGAGCGGTCGGGCGCCAGATCCTCGGCGCACCACTCGGCGATTTCGGGTGACAGTTCGACCATCGGCGACGCGAACAGATAGTTGGTCGGACCACTGGCAGAGACATCGCGGCTTTCGCGGGCAAAGCGCGCGACCTCGGCAATCGTCATGTCGTCGAGTGCCGACATCGGGACGGGCCGCGCGACGTCAACCGTCGCCGTGCTGACAATGTTCAGCCGCGTCACCGCATCGGGGATCACAAGTCGCGTCACATTTGCCAGCGAAGCGTCGGCGCGCGCCAAGGTCAGCTCGCCATTGGGCTCTGCCGA
>JAYVVA010000437.1:0-2144 GCA_043787435.1 Sphingomonadales bacterium
GCCGCTTTCTTTTGATGCCGTAGCGTCGTATCATCCTGGCATAAGGGTAAAATCGGGTGCGGTTATGGCTGATGCAGGGGCACCAAAGGACGCGATCACACTAGACTATGCGTCGCCGCCAGAGGACTTGCGATCTTTTCTCTCTATTTTTTATGAATTTCGCGCCAACGTGCCGTTCTTTGAGGACACCGACAAAGCAGATCTCGCCCAGTTCCGCTTCATGTTGTCTGGCGAAGGCGAATATCGCTTTGCCGACGGGTATGTGCAGCGTGCGCCTGCGATTCAGATCGTGGGACCTACAACCGGACCAACATGCGGGCGGCTGGTAGGGCCGGTACATATTTTTGGCGTCGGCCTGTTACCAGCTGGGTGGGCGAATCTCCTTGATTTTGAGGCCTCGTTGCTCGTCAACCGCGTCATCGATGCGACCGAATTATTCGGGAACGGCCTGCGTGCGACTGCGATCGCGCTGCGATCAGCGACCACGATTGAAGAGAAGGTAGCGATCGGTAGCGCCGTGGCGCGCGAGCTGACCAAGCGGGGCAAGGCGGCGGCATTTGATTTCACACGTATCGTTGACGACTGGCTCGACTCGTCCGCCTCGCCCGATATCGATAGCCTGATCGCCTCCAGCGGCGTGTCGCGCCGACAGGTCGAACGGCGCTGCAAGGCCTATTACGGATCGCCGCCCAAGCTACTGTCACGCAAATACCGCGCCCTCAAGGCAACCATTTCCCTCGCCCGAGGCAAAACCCAGGCCGATGCATTGCACGAAGGCGGCTTTTACGACCAGTCGCATTTCATCCGCGAGATCAAGGCGTTCACTGGCGTCACGCCGACCAAGCTCTGTGAGGACCTGCCAACTCTCGCCCAGCTGACCTTGAAGCGCAGCACGTTCAACGAATTGACATCGATGGTGACGGACAGCTGAGCCAAAAGCGCGGATCAATAGCCGATCAACACTAGCAAAACTCAATCGGACTGATTATATCCGATTTTAGAATGCGACTGTCCAGCCTTGCCGATTATGCCGTCGTGGTGATGAGCGCCGCTGCCCGCCATGGCTGCGGCGCGCGCCTTTCGGCAACGCTGCTCGCTGAAGAAACCGGTGTCCCGCTCCCCACCGCACAAAAATTAATGCAAAAACTTGCCGGGGCGGGCTTGCTCTCGTCAATGCGCGGCACGGGGGGTGGCTTTAAGCTGACTCGTCCGGCTGCCGCGATAAACCTCGCCGACATTATCGAAGCGATTGAGGGTCCTATCGCCATGACAACCTGCATCGACCATCACCGCGACGATTGCGCGCTTGAGGGGGCGTGCCAGACCAGGCCGCATTGGGGAGCAATCAACGGCGCGGTTCGCGGTGCGCTGGCAGCAGTTCCGCTGACTCAATTGGCAGAGGCACGATAATGGCGACCAAGAATGCTGAAGCAATTGCCGCTGCGGACAATGTTGCCGATTATGAACACGGGTGGTCGAGTGATATCGAAACCGACTTTGCACCCAAGGGGCTTACCGAAGATACCGTCCGGTTCATCAGTGCCAAGAAGAACGAGCCGCAATGGATGCTCGACTGGCGACTGAAGGCCTTCCGGATGTGGCTGGGGATGACGCCGCCGGACTGGGCGAAACTCGACGTGCCGCCGATTGATTATCAGGACGCTTATTATTACGCGGCGCCAAAGGCGAAGCCCAAGCTCGGCAGCCTCGACGAAGTCGATCCCGAAATCCTTCGCGTTTATGAAAAGCTCGGGATTCCGATCGAAGAGCAGAAGATGCTCGCAGGCGTCGAAGGCAGCCGCAAGGTCGCCGTTGATGCCGTGTTCGACAGCGTCAGCGTCGCGACCACATTCCGCGCGGAACTCGAACGCGCAGGGGTCATCTTCCGCTCGATCTCGGAAGCCATCCGCGAATATCCCGAGCTCGTGAAAAAGTGGTTGGGTAAAATTGTGCCGATGCACGACAACTACTTCGCCACACTCAATTGCGCGGTCTTCAGTGACGGCACATTCGTCTACATTCCCGAAGGTGTCCGCTGCCCGATGGAGCTGAGCACCTATTTTCGTATCAATGCGGAAAACACCGGTCAGTTCGAGCGCACTTTAATCGTCGCCGACAAGGGGAGCTACGTGAGCTACCTCGAA
>JAYVVA010000438.1:0-3280 GCA_043787435.1 Sphingomonadales bacterium
CTGATCAATGAGTCCTGACCCTAGATCTCCTTCCGACCCAAGGCGGACATTGGACTCACCGTCATTGTGTGATTTGCGTCGTCAGACGGATGATCAGGAGACCCATGATCGCTAGAACGCCGACCCAGTCCCAACGGGTCTGTTAAGCACCGCTATCAGGACCAGCAGCAAAAGGATCGTCGCACGGACCACGCTGCCGATGTTCCAGCCCAAGTGCATGACCAGGGGACAGCCACTCTTCCAGACCAACTGGAAGCGCAGCCCATTACCGTATCTTTCCACCCATTGCGGACATTGGCGGGTCATGCGACGCTTTGCGACGGAGGGCTGAACATGAAATTCGCCGGTGCCATCGCTCTGCTACTCTTCGCCGCACCGTTAGCGGCTCGCCCTCAGACACCTACTAAAAACCCTCTAGTCGGCACTTGGCAGCTTGAGCAGTATGTGGACGCTCCGGAGGGCGGCACACCCGTGTATACATTTGGCAAATTTCCTGTCGGGCTGTTAGTATTTACGGCCGACGGTCACGTGTCGATCAGTCTGGTGCGGAACCCACCTGCGGTAGGCACGGCAAGCAGCGATCCCGACCCAGATGCATGTATTCCCACGTGGTACTACTCCTACTTCGGGATCTATCGCTACGATCGGGCTGGGCCAAGCTGGACGACGCATGTCACGGGTGGAAACATCCCGAATTAACTCGGGACCGACCAGCGGCGGACTTTCGAGATCGAGGGTGACTTGCTCATCGTCTCCGAAGACTATTCCGCAGATGGGAAGGCGTTTCATGGGAGGCGCGTACTACGGCGCATCGGCCGCTGAGGTCCACTTCCCGCCAATGACAGAGCTTACCGAATTACGGCAATGAAGGATGCGGCCAGCTCGCACCAGCCACCGGGGATGATGACACATTGCAGCGTGCCCAGCGCCGGGCTCAGCCGTCCCGGGTAGATCTTAATGTTTCTCGAGCGGCTTGACGAACGTGGACTGGAAAAAGATGATCTTCCATGCGCCGTCCCGCCAGACGAGATCGGCGGACTCGAGCCATGAACTGGGATGGGTTCCCGAAGTGTCGGTGAGTGAACCCTGATTAACGTACGCAACCCAAGCCGTGTCACAGTTTATATGAGTATCAGGCTTTGTGACGCTCCAGACATAGGTTTGCCCTTTATCGTGCAAGGCTTGCGGAAGATCTCCGAATTCCTCCCGCGAATAACGCTTGCCCCCGTCAAATCCGTAGAAGCCAGGTGCAAGTTCAGCGACAAATGCCGTACGGTCGATGCGCATAGCCGCCGCGTAGAGACGACGAAGCGCCTCTGCCGGATCAGGCGCCGTTTTTGGTGCGCAAGTGGAAGCCATGGCACCGGACGAACACAAGACTGCGAACGCGCCGATCAGCGCGCGAACCAACGTGAGATTGCCCGGGCCGTACTTCATCCAGAAATCTCCGCATCGACAGGTTACATAGCCCAACAACAGTGTCGCGGCAGAGGCTCGAATTCAAGTTTTCATTACGACGGCCAAACCTTGGCGGGTGATCGGCTTGAACCCGATGGGAGCGCTCTAACAGGCTACGATGATAGCGGCCATAAATACTATTTGTGACCCCACGCAAGTCTACGCGCTGTTTAGCATTGGCCGCTTTCCGTGGTCAGTGGTTATTGGCAAACATTTAGCCTGCACCGCGCGTTGTTCACACGCGCCGCCAACTCAACACATTGTGACTGCCTGTTGTGTCTGTTGGCCCCGGCAGAGTTGTCAGCGTTACAATGTCACCGACGAGTTTGACCTGTCTGTGATACACAACTCCAATCTCGGTCGGATCAAGGGATGACACGACAAGGTGCGTGACTATCGATTTCAGTTTGTCGAACTCGAACCGCCCATAATAGGCATAGTAACTTTGGAGATATGAAAGTTGCTGCTCTGCCGGAAACTTTTTAAACTCGCCGCCCTCTGGTAATGGTTTTCTTACACTCGCAATTTGCACCGACATCATGCCACTTGGTTCGTAAACGATCAGCCCGTTGTAAGGCCGAGGAAGGCCGTGCCATTCACTTGTCTGTCCACCCTTTTGCACGGTCATTGCATCGATCAGCGACCACGCACCGATCAGTGGTGTGGTAGAATTTGCATATTTGGCCGATTCAGCAGCGCCAGCTATTGGCAAAATAACTCCGGCAGCAAGGATATCCCGTCTTTGAAGCATAGCGTCCCCCTCTAAGCGACAGAGCTAACGGATTTGCAAATGACCGTCGAGAGGCCGGAGAAGCACAAGACGTGCGATGATATCGCTCGCGTAGAGTATCCGGCACTGTGATGGTGCACGTGTGCTGCTGAACGTGATCCGGTATCGGACCCGATCAGCGTCAGGGTCAAACGTCCGAGCTACCGCCACGGGACGGATCATTACGGCAAAGGTTTTGTTACGAACGGGGTCGCCCGCTACCGACGCTGCCATTGCAACCGCATGCCCACTGTGTTGCAGTCATGCCGATGGGGGATTCATCTGAACCGATGCACGATCCGGTGCTCGCCGCCGATCAATTTCCTGCGCCCGTGCTCGAGGACCACCAAACGATGCATATTCACAAGATCAAGCCTGCGCACGGGTGGAAGGAATTTCTGAGCGAAATCCTCATCATCGTCATTGGCGTACTGATCGCGCTCGGCGCGGAGCAAAGCGTCGAGTCACTCCACTGGAGTCATGAGGTGGAAGTGGAGCGCCACTCTCTACTAGCAGAAGCGCAGAAAGCCCTAGACGTGGTTCGTATGCGCCAGTCTCACCAAAGCTGTATCGATGCCCGCCTGACCCAGATCCATACACTGATCCGGAGGCACCAGCGCCACCAGCCGCTCAAAATGACCCACCCCGTCGAAGAGCATTTTAGGGATTCCGCTGCCCTCGGAACCTGGCAGATAGCCCTCACAGGGCAGGCGCTGGCACACATGAGCCATGACGAGCGGCTGGCGTTCAGCAGCGCCTTCTACTCGTACCAATCCTGGGACGAAGCGACCAAGAAAGAGGTGGCGGCCTGGGCAGAGTTGACCTCGCTGGGGGAGCCCGATCTCCTGAACGATCAGGACTGGAGCCGAATAAAAGCGGCATATTGGGCTGCGCGTCATATCAATACCTCAATCCAGAGGTTCGCCATCTACGTTTTGAAGAGTCAAAACCTTGGCCTGCGCGCGAGTACGTCCGATAACGACGCCCCCGGATACGCTGGTGTAGACGCCGCTATGTGTCGGCCATTTGTTGATTTGAGCTGAATGCGCTCCT
>JAYVVA010000439.1:0-1660 GCA_043787435.1 Sphingomonadales bacterium
GGTCAATCATTACCACCAAATTGACAATAATGGTTTACGCTCGTTAACTACCCGGCCCCGATTGAGGACCCGTGCAAGGGGCACTTCGTTTGGGGGACCACATGGCCGAAGCAATCACTCGTAGCCGACCTGCCAACGGCGTCGCCGGCCGTCGCGTCGATCGGACGGCGGCGGACGCCCGCATCGTTGGCTGCAGCGCTGCAATGGCGCATTTGCGCAGCATTGTCGCCCGGGTTGGACCGTCGTGCGCGCCGGTGCTTGTCATGGGCCCATCGGGATCAGGCAAAGAAGCCGTGGCCCGCGCAATCCACGCCGCAAGCGCGCGTGCTGGCAAACCCTTTGTTGCGATCAACTGCGGCGCAATCCCGCCCGAATTGATCGAATCAGAGCTTTTCGGCCACGAAAAGGGCTCCTTTACGGGGGCCGCTGGTCGCCGCATCGGGCGCTTTGAAGAGGCGCACGGCGGCACCCTGTTCCTCGACGAAATCGGCGACATGCGCTTTGATATGCAGGTCAAACTGCTGCGCGTGCTCGAAGATGGTGTCGTTCACCGTGTCGGTGGTGGCGCTGCGGTCCCCGTCGATGTCCGTATCATATCGGCTACTCACCACGATGTGCATGCGGAAATCGGCGCAGGGCGGTTTCGCGAGGATCTCTATTTTCGTCTTGGCGTGCTGCCGGTCAAAACACCGGCACTCGCCGATCGTCCTGACGACATCCCCGACCTCATCGAGCATTTCCAGACCAAGATGGGGGCCGTAGGTCGCGTGCGTTTCGACGCGGCTGCATTGACGCGCCTCAAGGCTCACGTCTGGAACGGCAACGTACGCGAGCTGCGTAACGTCATCGAACGGGGCCGTGTTCTTTTTGCCGGCGAAACGCTCAGCAGCGATCATGTCGACCAACTCCTCGGTTTTACACCGATATCCAACATAACCTACATTGCAAAAGTACGTCCGGAAGCGACCATCGTCATCCCACCGGCGAACGCCGTCCGCTCACCGATCAATCTGAAGGATCTGCTCGAGACCATGGAGCTGGAACGTATCCAGATGGCCCTCGACATGGCCGATGGCGTCGTGTCGGAAGCCGCACGGATGTTAACGCTCAAGCGGACGACCTTGATCGAGAAAATGCGTAAATACGGCGTAAACGGCTCAGAAACTTCGCTCAGACCGTAATGCGTGCCCAGGCGTCGGCCAGACTCGCCACGCCGTCTCGCACTTCTTTGATCGCGTCCACGTCACCGCTGCGGCCAGCCAGAAGCCGCCGCCGCATTTGCCGGTAAATCCCGGCCAGCGACATCGCAAGTTCGCCGCCCTTGGCTTGGTCGAGGCTCGCCTCAAGCGTGTGGAGGATCGAACTCGCTCTCTCATACTGTTGAAGTCGTCGGGTTACATTCTCGTTCCCGGCCGCACGCACCATGACGTCGAGCGAAGCCGACAGCTCGCTGTAAAGCATGGAAACCAACGCATGCGGTGTCGAGCCCTCGATCCTGCTGGCGAGATCGACTTGCAGGTAGCGCAAGGTCGGAGACCGGCTGCGCACGCTCAAACTGGGTGCCGAACTCACTTGTTCGATGTCCAGACCGCAATCTGTTGAGTCAGGTAGCTCTGTGTTGCCTTAAGCGCCCCAACGCTCGAATCCATACCGCCGAACT
>JAYVVA010000440.1:0-3120 GCA_043787435.1 Sphingomonadales bacterium
GCCATATTACGAGAGCTTCGACCTGCTCGACGCCTATCATCCGCAAACAATCCTCGCATGGAACCTCAACGACGAGCCGCTGCCGGTGCCCAACGGCGCGCCGCTGCGCCTTCGCGTAGAGCGCCAGTTGGGCTATAAGCATGCCAAATACGTCCAGCGAATCGAAGCCGTCAGCAGCCTGAAAACCATCTACGGCGGCAAAGGCGGCTTCTGGGAAGACGGCGCTGGATACGAATGGTACGCTGGCGCGTAGTAGCGCACGCTTTTATCGAGTTTGCTTATGTCCCTTCTCGACACGTTTCTTGCCAAAATCGTCCGCAACGGCACCCTGACAGTCACCGACCATAAGGGTCAAGTCAGCACGGTCGGCACCCCGACCGAGGGGTTTCCCGACATCGCCATCCGACTGGCTGATGCCAAGGTCGCACGCGATGTCGTGATGAAGCCCGAGCTTGGTGGCGGAGAGGCTTACATGGACCACCGTCTGATCGTCGAGAATGACGATATCATGGGCCTGCTCAGCCTGTTGCGCCACAACAGCCCGTGGGAACGCGGCGGCGGTATCGGCGACGCGCGCTGGACGAGCCGCACATGGGGCAAGATTGCGGGCAAGTTCGACCGATGGAACTGGAACACCAAGTCCAAGCGCAACGTCGCGCATCATTATGATCTCGATGACCGGCTTTACGACCTCTTCCTCGATGCGAAGCGGCAATACAGCTGCGGCTATTTCACCGACCCAGCAAACTCGCTCGATCAAGCGCAACGCGACAAGATGGCCCATATCGCTGCCAAGCTTGACCTTCGTCCCGGCATGCGTGTGCTCGACATCGGCTGCGGCTGGGGCGGCATGGCGTTTTACCTGAACCAGCACTGCGACGTGGATGTCGTTGGCATCACACTGTCGGAAGGACAGATCAAATTTGCCCGGGCGGACGCCGCGCGCCGCGGCGTTGCAGAACGGGTTACCTTTGAGCAAATCGATTACCGCGAAATCACTGGCCAGTTTGACAGGATCGTCTCCGTCGGCATGTTTGAACATGTCGGCCCGCCACACTACCAAGCGTTTTTCCGAAAATGCCGTGACCTGATGACCGACGACGGGGTAACGCTGCTCCACACGATCGGACGGATGGGCTGGCCGGGCACGACCGATGCCTGGGCATCGAAATACATCTTCCCCGGCGGCTATGCGCCCGCGCTCAGCGAGATCACGTACGCAAGCGAACGGCAGAACTTAATCCAGACCGATTGTGAAACGTGGCGATTGCATTACGCATACACGCTTCGCCACTGGTACGCACGCGTCATGGACAAGCGGGAAGAGATCGAGGCGATCTATGACGCGCGATTTTTTCGCATGTGGCAGTTCTATTTGGCCGGCTGCACAAGCGCGTTCGAGCACGGCGTGCTATGCGTCTATCAGATGCAATATGCCAAGGACCGGCGCGTCCTTCCGATCACCCGCGATTATATGGCGGCAAATGAGTTAAAACTTCGCGAGGCTTGAGTGCTCGGCGCGGCACAGCGCAAACCTAGGCCGTCGGATCCCCATCTCTGCCGAGGCGCACGTTAATGGCGCTGTTCATGCAGTGACCCAATTTGCATCTGCCCAGTGAGCAGGATCGGCAACACCCACGGTAAAGTGGCAAGGCTGGCTTGAGTTTTGGCAGTCTTGTCCGCAGCTATCCTTCCCTCGCCAAGTCGGGGCCCGTATGGGGCCACTTTGAATCACGGGAGTTGCCCAGTGCGCGACATAAAAGGCCAAGGAATCAACAAAGTCGTTCTTGCCTATTCGGGCGGGCTCGACACCAGCGTTATTCTGAAGTGGCTGCAGCAGACGTATAATTGCGAAATTGTGACTTTCACTGCCGACCTCGGGCAAGGCGAGGAGCTCGAGACCGCGCGCGCCAAGGCCCGCCTGATGGGTGTCAGGGAGGAGAACATATTCATCGACGACCTGCGCGAGGAATTCGTCCGCGATTTCGTCTTCCCGATGATGCGCGCCAATGCGCTGTACGAGGGGCTTTACCTACTCGGTACATCGATCGCGCGGCCTTTGATTGCCAAGCGCCAGATCGAGATTGCGAAGCTGGTCGGCGCTGACGCCGTCAGTCACGGCGCGACCGGCAAGGGCAACGACCAGGTTCGATTCGAGCTCGGCTATTACGCGCTGTCACCCGATATCAAGATCATCGCGCCTTGGCGCGAATGGGATTTGACCAGCCGGACGGCGCTGATCGCGTTTGCCGAACAGCACCAGATTCCCGTGCCCAAGGACAAGCGCGGCGAGAGCCCGTTTTCGACTGATGCCAACATGCTGCACACCTCGTCAGAGGGGAAAGTACTCGAAGATCCTTGGGACGAAGTGCCCGACTATGTCTATTCGCGCACGGTCAATCCCGAAGATGCTCCCGACACACCCGAAGTCATCACTGTCGATTTCGAGCGTGGCGATGCTATCGCGGTCAATGGAGCGGCCCTGTCGCCAGCAACTACCATGAAAACGCTCAACGAATATGGGCGACGGCATGGCATCGGGCGACTCGATCTGGTCGAAAATCGCTTCGTCGGCATGAAGTCGCGCGGTGTGTACGAAACGCCCGGTGGCACGATTCTGCACCTCGCGCATCGTGGCATCGAACAGCTGACGCTCGACCGGGGTGCCGCGCATCTGAAGGACGAGCTTGCGCCGCGCTACGCCGAACTGCTGTACAACGGTCTCTGGTTCTCGCCAGAGCGCGAGATGCTGCAGGCCGCCATCGACCATTCACAGGTCAAGGTCAGCGGCACGGTGCGGCTGAAGCTCTACAAGGGCAGTGTCATCGTGACCGGACGCAAGTCGCCGAACTCACTCTACAATGAAAAGGTGGTGACGTTCGAGGACGACGCAGGTGCGTACGACCAACGCGATGCCGAAGGATTCATCAAGCTGAATGCGCTGCGGCTCCGCTTGTTGGGGCGACGCGATCGCTGATTTCACGGAACCCGATCTGGCGGAACTGGGCGATTGCCAAGCCAACCAACATGAACGGCATCAGTGGCAGACTGACTAGTCCGGCAGCAATGCCTAGCTGAGGGGCAACAAAGCCAAGCGTCGCCAGCCGCTGGTCGAGACGC
>JAYVVA010000441.1:0-1723 GCA_043787435.1 Sphingomonadales bacterium
GGTTAGCTAAATTTTTCTCATCATCCGCTCCAACAGCTTTCAATCTACTGGAACCTTCATTGAAAATCTGGACTGCGACGTTATGCAGTCCACGCTCCATAGGCGGCTCGATTTCCGTCAACACGGCACGGATCCCTTTGTCCTCGGTTGGAGATTGTGCCAGCATCGCCATTTCTTTGACGATGAACGCTTCTTTTTCAAAATTTGGTCCGAGGTTCATTATTCTTTGTGCCAATTCCTCAGCAGCATTTTCAGCCGTAGCTTTCACCCTCAAAATTTGTTCCATCAACGTTGATGCAAACGCCGCCCGCCACCAACTCCCACCGTCTTCCGTACTCAATTTGCGTTGTTTGTGCATTCCTCCAGTACCTGGGGGAACAAATTGCAAATCCAGCGTTTTGATATCGATATCGTCGGCAGAATACCTGGTGAAAGGTATAGGGTCAGGTGGACCATCTCGATTCACACTTTGCTGAGATACTTCAGGGCTAGTAGACACCATCGCTTCATTCGATAGCCTATTTGGTGATCGGCCGATTCGACCTGAACTAGGTAGATCGTCTATTGATGAAGCAACAGATCCAGGAGACGTCGGTTGCATTGTGGGGATACTAGGTCGCGCTTCGCTTTTGGACGGCGCAGGTGTATTAATCGGCGCGAAGAAACAGTTTTCATTAGGCATAGACGCAGGAGAAGCCGGTGGCGTTGAGGAGATGCTGGGCTGCGAGCCAGGTGTATTAATCGGCGTGAAGAAACAGTCTTCATCAGGCATCGAAGCAGGAGATGCCGCCGGCGTTGCGGAGATGCTGGTCTGCGAGCCGCTTCGGGAAGCTCGAGGTGTATCTGCCGATGTGTGATAAAGCTCTGCATCCAAAAACAGCTCAGGCAGAACAGAACGCGCACTGACGTTTGGAACAGGAGGCGGTACCTTTTGTGAAAAATTACTGCTAACGCTTCGCCCCACTCCAGTTATTAAACCATCTGCTGCATGGCTAAATCTGCGCAACAAGTCGTTGGCGGAAGACGAGCGCTTTAGCTGAGCCGGCTTCTGTGCGATAGTCGGGCGCATTGGTTGTGGGGCATGAAGATTCTCCAGCAAAGCGATACGTAACTCTACCAGCTGCGCAATTGAATGCACATAACGGGGGCCG
Source organism: Sphingomonadales bacterium (assembly GCA_043787435.1). Classification (GTDB taxonomy): domain Bacteria; phylum Pseudomonadota; class Alphaproteobacteria; order Sphingomonadales; family Sphingomonadaceae; genus Sphingomonas_O. The sequence goes on from JAYVVA010000441.1 coordinate 1,152, forward strand.
CATCTGATTCGCTCAGCATCGATCTGTTCTTGCAAAGCTAAATCTAATTCTGCTTCTGAAACGAGACCCCTTTTTGTGTCGATGAAATTGCAGAGTTTGCGGTAGGTGATCAAAGTGGCGTTGCGCCCGAAACCAGCATTGCTAAGTATCACTTGGTCGGATACGTAGCCTAAAGCGTTTTCATTGTCTGGCTGCGATATCGCTTGCTGATGGGCATTCAGTAGCTCATTTGCCCGAACAATTTCCTGCGACCGTAATACGCGGCCGGTGAATTTTAGTCCCGTTTGAGTTAGTGGAACGATAATTGTCCCAAGCGGCTCTGTGCGGGAATGTAAGTCGATCACAGTCAGGCTATATCGAATAAAGTCGTTTTTGTGATCCGCAACTTCTTTTCCTGCGATTGGCAGGAAACTGACGACTTGAAATCGTTGGCCAAGCACTATCGGTTTATTGTTCTTCAGAGCGCAATTGTGTGCTCGGTTGAGTAGATCAATAACGGGCGTTTCTTTGCTTTGCCCTGCACCTTGATAATGCGCTTTGCGCGATACGAACTGAAAAATTCCTTGACCGGA
>JAYVVA010000442.1:0-2087 GCA_043787435.1 Sphingomonadales bacterium
AGCACCGGAGACTTCCTCGAAGTATGGGCGCTGCGTCCCGCCGCTTATGACCCCCTCCCGGATTTTGTCGCTGCAGTTGCGGCCGACCGCCTTGCGCAATGGTCAGCGAGCATGACGCCGCGCTACTCGGGATACGAAGGGCTTAAGTCAGGGCTGGCCATTTATGAAGGTATCCGCGACGCGGGCGGTTGGAAGGCTGTCAGTGCAAAGTCGACCCCGACGACAGTTCGCGCCCGGCTCGGTGTGGAGGACCGAAGTGTCACGCCGAACGAAAAGTTGATCGACGCGCTGCAGCGAGCGCAGCGGCGTTACGGACTGAACCCGACGGGCTTGCTCGATGCCCGGACATTGGCTGAGCTCAACGTTCCCGTCGCCGAACGCATCGACTCGATCATGGCGAATATGGAGAGGTGGCGGTGGTTGCCGCGCGAGTTGCCAGTCAACCGAGTGCAAGTGAATATCGCTGCTGCCGTGCTGACAGCGTTCGAGGGCGACGTCCCGGTTGCGTCGATGCGAGCGGTGACGGGAAGCCCGACCAACCAGACGCCTATGCTTTCGTCGGCGATCCATTCCATCGTGGTCAACCCGCCGTGGAACGTCCCATCGAGCATCGCCAAGCGCGAGCTTTGGCCCAAAGGGCGCGCAGCACTGATTGCTCAAGGTTACAAGATCGTCGGCACGCCCGAGACCGGCGAGCGCATTGTCCAACCGGCGGGACCAGGCAGTGCACTGGGGCAATTAAAATTCGATTTTGATAATCCGTTTGCGGTCTATCTCCACGACACGCCGAGCCGCGCCAAGTTTTCCAGTTTCGACCGGCTTGCCAGTCACGGTTGCGTGCGGCTCGAAAAGCCGATTCCGCTCGCCGAACTGATGTTGAAGGGAGATCCGCTTCTCAGCGGGCAGGTCCAGACCATGATCGACACGGGCAAGACGCAGCGGGTGCAGCTCCCCAGTAAAGTCGCGGTATATCTGCTTTACTGGACCGCGTTTGCCAGCGGCAATGGTACGATGAACTTTCGCGCCGATCCCTATGGCTGGGACAAGCTTCTTGCCGCGAAGGTCGAGGCGGCGGCCAAACGCGCCTCCGCGACCATGATTGCCGTCAACACCGTCCAAATGCCGGGGAAATAACGATGCGAAAAACCGCTGTATTGGCGCTCAGCTCGGCGCTGGCTCTTGCCGCCTGCAATCGCGGCGCCGAGGAAAAACTGCCTGAGGACAATGTCGTCGAGGTCGACAATGCTGCCGATACGGCGAATGTGGCCGTCGTTTTACCTGCTGCTAATGCGACCAACGCCGCCGCTAGACCCGCGCCCGCGCCAAGGCTGACCGACCAGCAACAGATGCACGACGACGCTGAGGCGAGCGGCATGACCTCACGTCTTCCCGACGAAACGCCCGCCACAGGCAATGAAACGTTGCCGGCAAAGTAGCGACAAGGGCTTCGCAGTGCTATATTGCGAAGATGAACCGGCGTCAGTTTATCTCGGCAACGCTCGTTACGGCGTCGCTCCCAGGCGCGTTGGCGCGGGCTCAGGTTATGACCGGTGCCCCCCCGCCAAGCGTTGCGACGTCGTACTTTCGGCCGCTTCTCGACCGTGCGAAAGCGGCTCTTGACTACCATCACGGCGAATTTGACCTGCGGGACCGGATCGCATTGGCTGATTTCAGCGTGGCATCGAAGGACCTGCGTTTTCATATTGTTGACTTGATCAGTGGGCAAAGCTGGTCTTACCTTGTCGCTCACGGGAGGGGGAGCGATCCCGAACACACCGGCTTCCTTCAACGGTTTTCGAACGACTTGGGGTCGCTCGCGACGTCATCGGGCACATACAAAACGAGCGAAATGTATGACGGTGTCCACGGTCACGCGATGCGGCTCATCGGCCTCGATCCAACCAATGACCTCGCCGATCCTCGCGCTATTGTGATCCACGGCGCGGACTATGTCGGCGAAAACCATATTGCGACCTGGGGTAAATGTGGGCGCAGCGAGGGGTGCTTCGCGGTAGCGCCGCATATGTTGTCGGCTGTGGTGACACTGTTGGGACCGGGACGGCTGTTATACGCTGACAAGATCTCGC
>JAYVVA010000443.1:0-4261 GCA_043787435.1 Sphingomonadales bacterium
TCGATCTCGGGTGCCGAGGTCGGGTGTCAGGGCGAAGTCGGTGTCGCATGTTCGATGGCGGCCGCAGGACTTGCCGCCGCGCTCGGCGCGACAACGATGCAGGTCGAAAACGCCGCAGAAATCGGGATGGAGCACAATTTGGGCCTCACGTGCGATCCCGTTGCCGGTCTCGTTCAGGTGCCTTGTATCGAGCGAAATGCAGTCGGTAGTATCAAAGCCATCGAAGCCGCCCGGCTTGCCATGCTTGGTGACGGGACGCACAGGGTTTCTCTCGATCAGGTGATCGAGACCATGCGCAAGACCGGTCTCGACATGAGCGAGCGCTATAAGGAAACGTCCCTCGGCGGCCTCGCGGTCAATGTGGTAGAGTGCTAGGGTTGGATCTCCCATAAAACCGCTGTCCTTTGGACCCTGCCCTGTGGTTAGCTATCAAAATGCACATGCGCCTCGGTCAAGACAGCCCCAAAGTCCGCGCACCTCGCGCGACGTCACGCGTCTTTTCAAGCGCGATATGGGCAATGTTGGTAAGTTTTGGCGCACCGCTCGATGCCCAAGTTCTGCCGCCCAATGACACGACTATCCAGGCGCGTATCGAGCGAATTCTGAAAGCGACACCGATTATCGACGGGCACAACGACCTAGCCTGGGAGTTGCGCGAGAAATACGCGTCGAAGGTCGAGACTACTGATGTCGCGGCAAACAGCAACAAACTCGCGAGCCCGCTCCAGACCGACATGGCGCGGTTGCATGCCGGGCACGTCGGCGGGCAATTCTGGTCGGTTTACGTCCCAGCCGAAATGAGCGGCGCTGCGGCGGTGCAGGCAACGCTCGAACAGATCGACGTCGTCAAGCGGCTGGTCGCCCGTTATCCCAACGACCTCGAACTCGCGACGACGGCCGGCGACATTGTCCGGATCCACAAGACAGGGCGTGTCGCCAGCCTGATCGGCATGGAGGGCGGCCATCAAATCGGCAATTCCCTGGCTGTGCTGCGCCAGATGCACGGCCTGGGCGTGCGCTACATGACGCTCACCCATTTTCTTAATAACGACTGGGCCGATTCAGCGACCGACGACCCCAAGCACAACGGACTGACCCCGTTCGGCAAGAGCGTGGTCGGCGAGATGAACCGGATCGGGATGATCGTCGATCTCAGTCACGTCAGCCCAAAAACGATGATGGACGCGCTCGACGCGACCAAGGCGCCGGTCATGTTCTCGCACTCGAGTGCCCGCGCACTCAACGACCATCCACGCAACGTGCCCGACGATGTCCTCACGCGCGTCGCGGCGAACGGCGGCGTGGTCATGGTGAACTTCTTTCCCGGGCATTTGTCGCAACCCGTCACCGCGTGGAGCGCAGCGCGGGCCGGCGAGGAAGCGCGCGGCAAGGTCTATTACAGCGGTCAGCCCGAACGCCGCAAAGCCGCAATGGACGCATGGGACAAGAGCAACCCCAAACCCGCAACATCGATTGGCCTCGTTGCCGACCATATCGAGCATGTTGCGCTCGTTGCCGGCCACGATCATGTCGGTCTCGGCGGCGATCTCGACGGCATCAACAATGAGGCAGTCGTCGGCCTCGAAGGCGTCGATGGTTATCCGCGCGTGCTTACCGAGTTGATCCGGCGCGGATGGAGTGATGTCAACTTGGCAAAGCTCGCCGGAGGGAATATTCTGCGCGTCATGCGCGGCGTCGAGGCAACGGCCGCTGCCATGAAAAGCGCGCGCCCCTCAACCGCGACCCCGGGCAGCTGATATCCTTTCTGCGGAAAACGTCGTAACATTCTTCTGCGCTGCACTCATGGTCATGGCCAAATGTCAGCGCGGGTTCGCGCGCATCGTCGGTTGCCACTTTCAGCTCCGCTTTGTCGAGGTCGACCACGTAGCCATTCTGGTCCGGCGCATAGCTGAGCGCGCTCCAGGGCAGCGGGTGCGTTGATCCACCGATACCGTACGGACCGCCGAACGCCAGATTGGCATATTCGACTTTGCCGGTGCGCCTGTTGACCATGTAATTCTGGATCGCCCCGAGCTCGCCGCCCTGCCGAGGGTACACCGTCGTGCCTTCGACCCTGTCCCAGGCAACTAGACGGGTGATGCCAGAAACAGCCGGAAAAGTCATGGTGAACCTCGTGTCGGACGGCGCGCGTGTGCATTCGCATGACGGCAAAACGAGCGACGCGTCGACTGGCTCCAAGGTCCAGCGCTACTGGTCGCGCACGGCGACCGCTACGCCGGGAAAGTCACAGAACACGCCATCGATGCCGAGCGCATAGAATTGATGCAATTCATCGGCCAGGGCGCCGTGCGCCGCCGGATCGGCCCCCGCGTGCAATTCGGATGGCAGAAAGGCATTCTCGGCGCGGAAGGTCCACGCATGGATGTTCAGTCCGGCCTTGTGGGCGTCGTCGACCAACGTCGTCGGCGGTAACGATCGCCCGCTTGCGTCGCGCGGCACAATCAGTGCCTTTGTGACACCGATGGCGTCGGCATAACGCGCGATATCAGCCAAGCCCGCCGACGTTATCATTGTGGAGGAGGGTAACTCAGGCCGGTCTGCGGGATGGCCGCTGCCGTCGATCAGCTGGACGAGACGCAAGTGCGTGCGTTTGCGAAGGCGCTCGAGGTTGCCGACCTCGAACGACTGGATGAACACCGGATCAGTTACCTCGGTATAGCCTGCCTGCTCAAGCAGAGCGAGCAGCGGCGCTTCCATGTTCAAGCCAAGAGCGTCAAAATACGTCCCATGCTTGATCTCGGGATAAACGCCGACACGCCGGCACGTCGTGGCAGCAAGCGCCAGAATCTCGGAAAAGGTCGAGATTTCGAATTGTCCATCATATACGCAGTTCTGCGGTCGCAGTTCAGGCAAGCGCTCCCGGGAGCGGAGCGTTTTCAGTTCCACCAGTGTAAAGTCCTCCGTAAACCAGCCGGTGAAGCTCTGGCCGTCGATAATCTTGGTGGCTCTACGCGCGGCAAATTCGGGATGGGTGGCAACGTCTGTTGTGCCTGAAATGTCGTTCTCGTGGCGCGCCACGAGAACATGGTCCTTGGTCATGACCAAGTCGGGTTCAATGAAGTCGGCACCTTCGTCAATCGCGAGCTTGTAAGATTCTAAGGTATGTTCGGGACGTTTCCCGCTCGCGCCGCGATGAGCGATTACCAGGGGGTGCGCATGGGGCAGGCGAGCAGCAGCGATCATCCGTGTATCCCAACATACGCATCGCCTATTGTCACGCCCTGACACGCGCGCCATGTCGCTACGATGACAGAAACCCCTCCCATGCGCGCCGCGATTTTACCGGTGACGCCGCTTCAGCAGAATTGCACGTTGCTGTGGTGCACGGCGACCATGCGAGGGGCGTTTGTCGATCCTGGCGGCGACCTGCCGCGGCTGAAGGCAGCCGCGGCACAAGCGGGTGTCACGATAGAAAAGATTCTGATTACGCACGGTCATATCGACCATTGTGGCGAAGCAGGGACGCTGGCGAAGGAGCTCAACGTCCCGATCGAGGGTCCGCACGAAGCTGACCGCTTTTGGATCGCGCGCCTCGAAGATGACGGACGCTCCTACGGCGTCGATGGTCGTGTGTTCGAGCCAGACCGCTGGCTGGAAAACGGCGACACTGTAACCGTCGGCAACCTGACGCTCGATGTCTACCACTGCCCCGGGCACACGCCAGGCCATATCGTGTTCCATCACGCGCCATCGGCGGTTGCCATGGTTGGCGATGTCCTTTTTCAGGGATCGATCGGGCGGACCGACTTTCCGATGGGAAATCATCAGGATTTGCTCGACGCCATTGTCGGGCGATTGTGGCCTCTGGGCGGAGAAACAAATTTCGTTCCCGGGCATGGCGCGATGTCTACCTTTGCCCATGAGCGCGCAACAAATCCCTATGTATCCGACCGCGTGATCGCTGCGGGCTGACACACCGTGGCCAGTCCTCGGTGATGAAGCGTAAAGAGGTCCTCGGCGACGGAGATGCCGTCAGCTTCAGCCGCCGGCATCTCGCGCAGATATTCTGGGTAGGACCCCGAGATCTTCCGATTAACTGGCGCGGATCTCGTGCAGCTGGATCGTGCTGACAGTCATATAGGGGATGGTGATGGCGACGACAGCCAAGATGAGCAAGGTCAGCATCGTCGTCAGCGTGCCGATCATCCGCCCTTGTTTAAAAGTACCTGTCATCCCGAGACCATGGCCGACGCGACCAAGCAGGTAAACGCCCGATACGATCCACAGCCACATCGGGCTG
>JAYVVA010000444.1:0-1895 GCA_043787435.1 Sphingomonadales bacterium
GCGGTCCATCGTCGCCAATGTCCGACGCAATGGCACGGCTGTCGGAACGACAAAACAGCGAAATGGAAGTTCAGCCCAGGGCCGAAGGCTTTGAAGCCAGTGTACACAAGATCAAGGAGCAGGTGCTGCCGCGCCTGCTCGAACGCATTGATCCCGAAGCAGCGGCAACGCTGAACAAGGACGAACTGGCCGAAGAGTTCCGTCCGATCATCGGCGAAGTGCTCGCAGAGCTGAAATTTACACTCAACCGTCGCGAACAATTCGCGCTCGAAAAAGTGCTGGTGGACGAGCTTTTGGGTCTCGGGCCGCTCGAAGAGCTGCTTAACGATCCGACAATAACCGACATCATGGTCAATGGCCCCGACCAAACGTACATCGAAAGAAAGGGCAAGCTGACGATCGCACCAATCCAGTTTCGCGACGAGGAACATCTCTTTCAGATTGCGCAACGGATCTGCAACTCGGTCGGTCGACGGGTCGATCAAACCACGCCACTCGCCGACGCCCGATTAAAAGACGGCTCGCGTGTCAACGTTATTGTACCCCCGCTCTCGTTGCGCGGCACCGCGATCTCGATTCGTAAGTTCTCCGCCAAACCGATCACGCTCGACATGATGGCCAAGGGCGGGTCGATGAGCGACAAGATGGCGACTGCGCTTAAAATTGCGGGTGCCGCACGATTCAACATCGTGATTTCGGGCGGAACGGGCTCGGGGAAAACCACGATGCTCAACGCCCTGTCAAAAATGATCGACCCGGGCGAACGCGTGCTGACGATCGAGGACGCGGCCGAACTTCGTCTTCAACAGCCGCACTGGCTGCCGCTCGAAACGCGTCCCGCAAACCTCGAGGGACACGGCGCAATCACGATCCGTGATCTCGTCATCAACGCACTGCGTATGCGCCCAGATCGCATCATCCTTGGCGAAATTCGCGGCTCGGAATGTTTCGACATGCTCGCCGCCATGAATACGGGTCACGATGGTTCGATGTGTACGCTTCACTCGAATTCCCCGCGTGAAGCCATCGCACGTATGGAAAACATGGTGATGATGGGCGACATCAAGATGCCCAAAGAAGCGATCTCACGCCAGATCGCGGACTCGGTCGATCTCATTGTGCAGGTAAAACGTCTGCGAGACGGTTCACGCCGTGTGACAGACATTACCGAAGTCATCGGGATGGAAGGTCCTGTGATCGTCACCCAGCAGCTCTTCAAATTCGAATATCTCGACGAGGACGCTGACGGAAAGATTATTGGCGAATACAGGGCGATGGGCCTGCGTCCGTACACGCTGGAAAAAGCCAAACAATATGGCTTCGACCAGCCGTTCCTTGAAGCCTGTCTGTAACAAGAAAGCCATCGTCGCTGGCACGACTTGCATCGCGCGCCACTGCGCCGCATCTTGGGTTGGTCAAATGCCCTTGCTCCCGGAGATCTACTCATGCGCCCATTCTTGATCCCCGCCTTGCTGATCGTCACTACGGGCCTGGCGGCAACCGTGTCGTCGAGCGCCAGAACGGCAGGGCCCTCGGTTAGAACAGAGCTGGCTGCCGCTGTAGCCGCACCCACGCGCACCGCAGTCAATGTCGCGCGCGACAAATACCGCAATCCCGCCGCAACGCTCTCATTTTTCGGGGTAAAACCGACAGACACGGTGGTCGAAATATGGCCAGGCGGCGGATGGTATACCGAAATCCTGGCACCCTATCTTCGCGACAAGGGACACCTGATCGTCGCGACGCCTCCCGGCGCCGCGACCGCAAGTATCGGCAAGAAGCTTAATGGAAATCCGGCTGCCTACACCAAAGTTGGGCGCGCAAACTTCCCGCTTGCTCTCGGCGGTACGAGCGTGGCTGCAGGCTCGGTCGATGCTGTGCTGACGTTTCGCAAC
>JAYVVA010000445.1:0-4807 GCA_043787435.1 Sphingomonadales bacterium
GCCTTGTTGGCAGCAGCGGGGGCAGTGGAGGCCATCAGTTTACTTCCTCTTCGATGATCTTGTCGGCACCTTGCGCGTCGAGCGGTTTGGTTGCCTTTATGAGTTTATCGGTCAAAATCAGTTTCGCCGTCGCGATTGCGTCGAACGGGATCTGCATCGCGCCGTGTTTGGCAACGACGAGCACATCCTTGCCGTCAATGCCCTTCAAATCGGCATCAAACATCTTGCGGCCTTCGATGGGCTCGACGAGCTTGATCCGTGCTTCGTGTCCGGCCCAGTCGGCATAATCCGACAGGCGGGTCAGCGGGCGGTCGATACCAGGGGAGCTGACTTCGAGCCGGTAGGCCTCGTCGATTGGATCGTCGGGTGTGCCGTCAAGCGCATCGAGCACTTCGGACAACCGCCGCGACAATACTGCACAATCGTCAAGCTTCAGTTGCCGCGTGTCGGGTCGCTCGGCCATTACCTGCAGCGTCGGGTCCGACTTGCCACCGAAAAAACCGACGCGCACAAGCCTTAAGCCCAAAGCTGTCGCTTCAGGTTCGATCAATGCAGTGAGGGCGGCGATATCGGCCATTGTTACTTTCGACAAAACAAGGGTGTCTTGCGCCCGAAACCTTGCGGCGCCGAACCCAAACACCAATGATGTAAGGAAGAATGTGACGCACATAGGCGGAACTACGACTTGCGGCAAGCCCGTGTGTCGACGGTACCGCGAGCACGTGATGTCTCCGATTAAATCGTGCCTCATATGTCCGATCAGCGGGTTAAACCCGATGGGTGGGTGGGAAACGGCTCGTTGAGCCAACCGTCCGGCAGCGCCATAGCTAACTGTATTGAATGGCTTGAAGTTTATGAAAAGGCTGTGGGCCTAAGTACGAAAGTATCGGAAGTACCACACCTCGTGCCCGAGCCGTCGCGCTTTGCGCTCGTAACGGGTCTCGGGCCACTCTGCGGGAGGTGTCAGGAAATCATGCGCCGTTTCGATGCGCCAATCCAGGCGTCCGACCTGGTGCTGCATCACCATCATCGCATGCGCCACATAGACCGGATGATCAGTACCGAAGCGGAACTCGCCACCCGGTCTCAGTTTGCGCGCGACCATGTCGATCGGCCCCGGGTTCATAAATCGCCGTTTGGCGTGTCGCGTCTTGGGCCAGGGATCGGGATGCAGAAGATAAATCCGATCAAGCGAGCCATCGGGCAGACGATTAAGGACATCGAGCGCGTCCCCCATGTGTAGCCGAACATTCGCTAAATTATCATTCCGGATGTGCCCCAACGCACTGACGACGCCGTTAAGGAAGGGCTCGCACCCAATGAAGCCGGTGCCGGGCCGCATCGCCGCCTGCTGCGCCAAATGCTCTCCCCCGCCGAAACCAATTTCGACTTCGAGAGGGCGCTCGTTTCCAAACAGGGCGCAGGCATCGAGGGGCCCTTGGGGTACCGCGAGCTGCGGTAGTAGCTCGTCGACAAGGAGCGCCTGTCCCTGGCGCAACTTGTGGCCTGCACGGCGTCCGAACAGGCGGCCGATAATCATCGGGTCGTCTGACACGATTTCATCTTGGCGTTGACGCAAAATTCTTCCCTCCAACCGTCAGAAAGGGCTGATCCATGCCCACCTGCTCCGGCGCACCGTCGCAAAGCACCATACGAGGCTGCAGATCTCGAGTTCGGGCCGTAGCTTGCAGTTTTTGTTGCCGTTTCGCAAAGGCACGGCCACCCTGTTGCGCGATCGGTCGTCCATCTGCCCGCCGACACTTGCAATAGCCTTTGTGCCGCGGCTGACAGACGTCGAATGGCGCCAGCGGTTACCATGGCAGCGGAACGGTCAGATGGCGTCAGGGTGATCGCAGCCACTAATTCGATTCGATCATTGCGTGTCCCCTTTTTTTCAAAGCGACAGCCCAGCTCGATGCGATTGCGAAGCGTCCTAGGCAAGCTCAGCCTTGAGTGCCACGACCAAATCGGTTTTTTCCCAAGGGAAAAAATCGCCCTCGGGTTTGCGGCCGAAATGACCATAGGCTGCGCTTGGCTGATAAATCGGCTTGTTGAGGCCCAGATGTGTGCGGATGCCGCGCGGAGTCAGGTCAACCAGTTTTGGCAACACGGCCTCGATCGCGGAAGCGTCAACCGTACCAGTGCCATGCGTATCGACATAGAGCGACAATGGCTTGGACACACCAATCGCATAGGCCAGCTGAATCGTGCAGCGACGTGCAAGACCGGCGGCTACGATATTTTTGGCGAGATAGCGGCTGATATAGGCAGCTGATCGGTCCACCTTCGTCGGATCTTTGCCGCTGAATGCGCCCCCGCCATGGGGCGCGGCACCGCCATAGGTATCGACGATAATCTTGCGCCCGGTCAGACCCGCGTCGCCGTCCGGCCCGCCGATTTCGAAGCAGCCAGTGGGATTGACATAGACTTCAGCGTCATCCGGCATCCAGCCATCGGGCAGAATTTCGGTCACTACACCTTTGACATAGGCGCGCAGCTTGGCGCGGCCTTCGTCATTGTCCATGCCCATGGCATGTTGCGTCGAGACGACGACGGCAGTCGCGCGAACCGGCTTTTCGTTCTCATATTCCAGCGTGACCTGGCTCTTTGCGTCGGGCTCGAGAAAATCCACAATCTTGGCATGGCGATCGTCGGCAAGTCGTTCGAGGATCTTGTGTGAATAATAAAGCGTCGCCGGCATCAGGTCGGGCGTCTCGTCGGTGGCGTAACCAAACATGATGCCTTGGTCGCCCGCGCCTTCGTCCTTGTTGCCTGCAGCATCGACACCCTGGGCGATATGGGCTGACTGGCCGTGGAGCCGGTTGATGAACTCGAACGACTCCCAATGGAAACCGTCCTGCTCGTAACCGATGCGCTTGACCGTCGCGCGCACAACGCCCTCGATTTCGGCCTGCGCTCCCGGCGCCCATGCGTCATTTTCGTAGACGCCCCGGCAGCGAATTTCTCCGGCCAGAACGACCAGGTTGGTCGTCGTCAGCGTTTCGCAAGCGATCCGTGCTTCGGGATCTTTCGAAAGAAACAGGTCGACGACCGCGTCCGAAATCTGATCCGCAACCTTGTCGGGGTGACCCTCGGAAACGCTTTCGGACGTGAACAGGAATTGCGAACGCATGCTCGGCCTTTCGGGATTCGGATATAAAGAAGTCTTTATGTGCGGGTCTTAGCGTCGCCGAAAGCGCGGCGCAATGGCCAGGGTAGCGAGCATCAGCGCCAGCATGAGCGGGATAGTGTTGCCGAACCGGGCAAAGAGCCCGGGCGACTTTGCCGGTGGCAAGCGGCTCGTAATGACACCGGGTTTATTGAGAGGCAGTGCCGCCAGCAGCCGCCCGTCGGCATCAATAACCGCTGAAATGCCGGTCGGCGTGGCGCGGATCACCGGCAGTCCTTCCTCAATCGCGCGCAGGCGCGCCTGCGCCAAATGCTGGGGGGGGCCCCAGGCGCCGAACCACGCGTCGGTCGAGGGGTTGAAGATGAAATCAGGCCGGTGCGCGGCATCGATTACCTGCCCTGAAAAAATGATCTCGTAACAGATCTGTACGCCCGCCTTGCCAAAACCAGGTAAAGTCAATGTGCCGGGCCCGGCGCCGGGAACGAAGTCTACATCACTCTGGACGAGCTTCGACAGGCCAATAGACGACAGAATAGGCCGCAACGGCAGATATTCACCGTACGGTACAAGGTGAGCCTTATCGTAGCGCGCGATCAGGTCGCTTGTCGGATTCATCGCGAATAACGAATTGCGTGCTGCGGTAAGCCTGCCCGCTTTGTCGTAGATTAGTGTTGTTCCGCCGGTTAGTAAAATGTCGTTGGGTCCGAGCAGTTTCGATAGCCGATATCGCGCCCAACTCTCCTCATCGAGATAATAGGGGACGGCAGCTTCGGGCCACAGCACGAGGCGCGGCGTCCTCGATGGTGGCCCGGTGAGCTGTTCGAGCCGGACGACACTTTTCTCGTCGAAATTTCGGTCGTGCTGTTCGGCTTGGCTGAGGTTTGGCTGGATGATGCGAATTGCGGGCCCGACCTCGCGGACCGCGAGTGGCCTTGGGTCGTAGAGGGGTATGGCGGGGATACCAAGACAGAGCAGGAAAACCACGGCAACACTAAAGCCAACAGTGGCGATATGGGCAGGATCGCGCCCGCGCTTGCCACTGATTGCATCGCGTACGTAGGCCCCGAACCACCAAAGCCACCCGGCAACCAAGACGAGCACGCCTGAAAGTCCATAAGTCCCAGTCCACTTTGCATAGGCAGCAGCTGGAAGCCCGACCGCAACCGCCGCAAGCGGGTTCCATGCAAAGCCTGTAAACCAGGTCGCGCGCAGATATTCTGTCAGGATCCAGGCAGCAGCGAAGGCCAGGGTCAACGTCCCCCGGCTTGTCGACCCCGATCGGCGCGCGCTGAATGCCAGCAATGCAGCACTGCCAGTGTAGATCGCCAGATAGAGCGACAGCAAGACAACGGCGATGAACCCAAGCCAGTGCGGCATCGCGTCCTGAAAATCGAAGGCATGCGCGATCCAGTTCAGCCCAAGCGTGAAATGCCCGACGCCGAACAGCCACCCGTAGCCGAAGGCGGCGCGCTTGTTTGGCGCTCGGTTAACGAGCGCGATCAAGAGGGCGATGGCGATAAGCGTGACCGGCCACAGCCCCAGCGGCGCAAACCCTGTCGCTGACACGAGACCTGCGGCGAGCAAGGTCAATTTCGGAAATCGTTTCACTTGCCCTCGCTTTGGCCGAATACGCCGACCGGTGTGCCGATTTTATCGGGCATCTTGTTGATGCGGCCG
>JAYVVA010000446.1:0-8601 GCA_043787435.1 Sphingomonadales bacterium
CGGCATCAAGCTTCTGGAGATCAGTCGCAAAGGGGGGCAAGTTACCGAAGGTTTGGGCGAGATCTGGGTGCAAGCGGGCAACTTGTTGGTCCTGCAAGCAGGCGAGGGCGCGCTCGCCGAGACGCTCCGCAATCTCGGACTGCTGGCGTTGGCGGAGCGGACCGTCACGATCGGCGATCGACGTCGGCCTTGTGGACCGATCCTCGTTCTTGCGACCACCCTTACGCTAGTCGCGGCTAAACTGCTCACGTTGCAATCGCATTCTTCGCCGCCGCAGTGCTCGTCATTGTAATTGGGTGGCTGACCATGCGCGAGGCCTGTGCTTCGCTTGAACCCGAGGTGCTGGTTCTGATCGGTGGCCTGACACCGCTGAGCGAAGCGATTCAACATACTGGTGGAACCGCATTGATCGGCCAAGGGCTCGCTCACGGGCTGACCGGTTTAAGCCTATTGCTTATTCTCGGCGGGATGACGGGCACGTCGATGCTTTGCACCCCCTTCTTGCACAATGCGCCGACGGTCTTGGTGCTCGCGCCGGTGGGTGCAACGCTTGCGCAAAAGCTTGGGCTCAATCCTGACGCCTTTCTGATCGCGGTGGCGACGGGCGCCGGGTGCGACTTCTTCACGCCGATCGGCCCTTAGTGTAACACGCCGGTGCGCGGGCCCGGCGGCTACCGGTTCGGTGATTATTGGTGGCTCGGCTTGCCGCTTTCGATCATCGTTTTCGTCGCGCGGGCTCCACCGATTGCCCACTTCTGGCCTTTGCGCGGTAGATAACCCTCGAAGCAGCTTATAGCCACTCGCGTTTGAGCTCGTGCTCGCCTAGAACGGGCACTCCAGAGCTAGGATCGCCGAGATACGCATGCCCTTGGGTCGGTTTTCAGCCCTTATTCTCTGCATCGGCTTCGTCGCTGTTGGCCTTCAGATCGCCCCTGGCGGCTTTTGGGGTCGTACGCTGGTGGCGATACCCGCCGCGCTCGTCGCACTGGGTATTTGGGATTTGATCCAGCGCAAGCACGCGGTCCTGCGCAACTACCCCGTCATTGGGCATGTTCGATGGCTGGTTGAGATGATCCGGCCCGAACTGCGCCAGTACCTGCTCGAGGATGAGGACGAAGCGACGCCGTTTTCGCGTGCGCAGCGGTCACTCGTTTACCGCCGTGCAAAAGGGGTATCGTCGGACCATCCGTTCGGGACGCTTGTCGACGTCTATGCCAGCGATTATGAGTTCATGCAGCACTCGACACGCCCGGTTGACCCGCCCGATCCCGAGTCTTTCCGCATCGTGATCGGAAACGATCAATGCACACGGCCCTATTCAGCGAGCGTCTTTAACATCTCGGCGATGAGCTTCGGTTCGCTGTCAGCCAATGCAATTCGCGCCCTCAACAAGGGGGCAGCGATGGGCAATTTCTACCACGATACGGGCGAAGGCAGCATCAGCGCGTATCACCGGGAGAACGGCGGCGACATTGTCTGGGAAGTGGCAAGCGGATATTTTGGTTGTCGCAGCGAGGATGGCCATTTCGATCCAGAGCGGTTCGCTGCCCAGGCTACGACGCCCCAAGTCAAGATGATCGAGATCAAGCTAAGCCAAGGGGCCAAGCCCGGCCACGGCGGCATCCTTCCGGCAAAGAAAGTAACGAAGGAGATTGCTGAGGCGCGCGGCGTGCCGGCAGGCGTCGACTGTGTCTCGCCGTCGCGGCATTCAGCGTTTTCGACGCCGCTGGAGATGATGCAATTCGTTAGGCAATTGCGGGCTCTCTCCGGTGGCAAACCGGTGGGGTTCAAGCTTTGTATCGGTCATCCCTGGGAGTTTATGGCGATCGTCAAGGCGATGATCGAGACCGACACTGTCGTCGATTTTATTGTCGTCGATGGGGGCGAAGGCGGCACTGGTGCTGCGCCGGTCGAGTTCAGCGACCATATCGGCATGCCGATGCGTGAGGGACTACTGCTCGTGAACAATGTGCTGGTCGGGGCTGGTCTGCGCGATCGCATTCGAATCGGCGTGGCCGGAAAGTTAGTCAGCGCGTTCGATATCGCCGTTGTGCTCGCGATCGGCGCGGACTGGGCAAACGCTGCACGCGGCTACATGTTCGCGCTGGGGTGCATCCAGTCGATGAACTGTCACACCAATCGCTGCCCGACCGGCGTCGCCACGCAGGACGCCGGGCGTCAGCGTGCCCTAGTGGTGCCGGACAAGGCCGAGCGCGTTCGGCAGTTCCATCGACGTACGGTCGCGGCACTTGCCGACATGCTTGCGGCCGCCGGCCTGTCGCACCCGGACGATCTTCGCCCGCATCATTTGGCACATCGGATCAGTTCGTTTGAGATCCGTCAATTCGATCAAGTCCATCATTTCCTAGCGCACGCAGAGTTACTCGGCGACGACTGCAAACTTCCATACTACCGGGACAATTGGGCAAGGGCGCGCGCAAGCAGTTTCGACGCGTCAATGATTTAGAACGAGCCGCCGTCGGCTGCTTACAGCTTCCCCAAGCTCAGCTTCAAATGACGGAGCAAGGGAATAAACAAAAAAATTGCATTTATTGCGCGCTTTCAGGCGATTGAACGGAGCGGCTGGACGGTCGCGATTCTTTTGTGACCATCGGTCACCCGGATTGTGAGCAACATGCCCAGCGCTGGCTCCGAGCAGCCGCTAGCACATCGCCTCCGAGGTCTGTCAGCGCATTGGGCAGCCTTTCCCTATTGCATCAGCTTCTTCTGCAAGTAGGTCATTGTGAGCGCCTCCGTATGCGCCGCCTGCTTGAGGTCTGCGCCAGCGCCGTGGCCACCCTCGGTGTTTTCGTAATAATAGAAGTGCAGCCCCATTGCCTCCATCTTCGCGGCGAACTTGCGCGCGTGCTGCGGGCCTACGCGGTCGTCTTTCGTGGTCGTGAAGATGAAAGGCTCTGGATAGGCGACGCCGCTGCGCAAATTCTGGTAGGGCGATGTCTTCTGCCAGAACGCCATCGCCGCGGGGTCGGCGTTTACATCGCCGTATTCACCTGCCCACGACGCACCCGCCGCGATCTTGCCGATGCGAATCATATCAAGCAGTGGCACGTCGATTACAACGGCGTTCCAAAGCTCAGGATGCTGGATAAATTCCACGCCCATGAGGAGCCCGCCATTAGAGCCCCCCTGAATACCGAGGCGCCGGGGCGAGGTAATCTTGCGCGCAATGAGATCACGGCCAACCGACGCGAAATCGTCATAGATGATCTGGCGCTTGGTATTTAAGCCCGCGTCGTGCCACGCAGGGCCGAATTCGCCACCACCGCGGATATTGGCGAGTACATATGCGCCCCCTCTCTCCAGCCACAATTTGCCAATCTCTGCTGAATAATTCGGCGTCTCACTGACTTGAAAGCCGCCATAAGCGTAAAGCAAAGTCGGCGTCGTGCCATCGTAAGCGATGTCTTTCCTGTGCACGACGAAATAGGGAATTTTCATACCGTCCGTTGAGCTCGCCTCGAACTGCTCGACAACGTCGCGCGACGCGTCGAATTTCGCGGCCAGGCTCTTGACCAATGTCAAATGACTTGTCGCGGCGTCGACGAGCGAAAGGGCGGACGGGGTCAAAAACCCGCTCGAATTGATGAACGCCATATTAGATTTGGCGTCCGCCGAGCCAAATCCTATTGCGAGGTTGTCCGGCATGTCCAGCTTGGTACGGGACCAGCCCGCCCCCTTTGGAGTGAATACCCACGCGCGTCCGCGAACATTATCCAGAGTCGATACAAGCAGCTTGTCGCGCGTCGAGGCGACACCGTCGAGACCGTCACGGGGTCCCGGGGTCCAGACAATTGTCGGGGCGAGGTGCCCAGGATCGCGGGTTACCGCGGCGAGATCGAGCGCGGTAAGCGATCCGGCAGGGTAGGTGATACCGCCGACCGTCCAGGCTTCATCCTGGCTGACTATGACACGACCACCGACCAGTGCAGATACATTGGCTTTGGCGGGGATTGCGAGCCGCTCAACCCCGCGTGACGTTACCACCGAAGTTTCATTGTGAAAGAAATCAAGGCCGCGCTGAACCAGTAGGAGGCGGTTGCCACGGCTGTCGTCAAGCATCGACGGGCCAGCCGATACGTCTGTCTTTACGCCTCTATAAATTTCCACCGCTGAAGCGAGCGGCTGGCCACGCGTCACCCTCTTGATGACGAACGAGTAGCCCGACGTCGTCAGCTCGCCGGGCGTCCACTCGCGTGAAACGAGCAGATGATCCGCATCCTCCCACACGACGGTTTGCTTGCCACGCGGAAGGTTGAAACCATTCGCGACGAAGGACCGGTTATCGAGATCGAACTCACGCACTTCATCGGCGTCTTCTCCCCCGTCAGACAAGCGGACGAGGCAGCGTCGCTCGTCCGGGCGCACGCAGTCCGCGCCCTTGAATACCCAACTTTTGCCTTCGGCTTTTCCGAGCGCATCGATATCCAGAACTGTCGTCCAACTCGGCGCTGCAGCCTGGTAATCTGCCAGGCTGGTCTTGCGCCAGATCCCGCGCAGATGCTCGGCATCCTGCCAGAAATTATAGATTTCCCCGTGCGTAAATTCTGGCGTGGGGATGCGATCTTGGGCGCTCGCGTTCGCCAGCGCCTGCTCATAGATCAGAGGGTACCGGGCATCCTTTTCGAGGACGCCGGTCGAATAGGCATTGCGCGCGTTTACCCAATCCATCGCGCGCGGGGAGGCGACATCCTCCAGCCAAAGGAACGGATCTGGAGCCTGAGCCTGAGCCTGAGCCTGAGCCTGAGCCTGAGCCTGAGCCTGAGCCTGAGCCTGCATTCCTAACCCAGCGAAGGCAAACGTGAGCGCAAGCTTAATTGGTCTCATGATTGGAAATCTCTATGCTTTTCAGGCCAAAGTGCGACATGCAAAGCTATCGGGTCCGCACTGCGCTGACAAGTGGAGGTCCGGCACAGTTGGGAGACCTGCTGCCACGCATCCAGTCAATCAGCTTCGCGCTGGGTCCCTTCCAAGCGTACCGTGCCTTGATTGGGCCGGAAGCGCGACGATTGGTCTTACTGGATACGCGCACCTTAGACCAAGAAGGGAAGCCGCGAGGTCGTTCGGGGGCAAATTGACATCGCCGGCGTGACGAACGGCGTGACGAACGGCGTGATGGACAAAGCACGGGTTGCCTTTAAATTATCTGACGTATCGCCCGGCGGGTTCAAAGTGTCTCCCGATTCTAATCTGACGTCAGGCGAACATGGTCTTGTCTCCCCATCGAGCGCAGGCGCTACACCCTATGGCGGTGACTCATCGCGGATATTTGCTCTATGAGTGGTGAAGTGACGGCGCCTATATTTTGGACCGCGGCGGCGGCTGCGTAAGGCAGCTGCCGTCGGGTCGCTGCACAGTCCGATCGATTACGGCGCGACAGTGACGTAAATGTCCACGCCACGGTTGATCGGGCGCCCGACGCAGGTCATAGCCCCCTGACGATTGTAGCTACCTCCCTGAAGGATCGTAGGGAGCATTGCGACAGCGGCTTCGATGAGGGAGGTAATGAGGGAGCGCGCGCCCGCACCTTACACAAACGCCTTTGTTTGCAACGAGCTGGACAAAAAAACTGGATGCCCCGCGAGGATTCGAACCTCGATAAACGGTATCAGAAACCGTTGTCTTACCATTAGACGACAGGGCAAAGCCAGCTGGCGGTTAGGCTAAGATTAGCCGCAAAGTCAACGGAGCAGAGGCTGGAGTTGCCGCCGCCCGCCCACACAGTTACACCTGCCCTCAAGTTCTGCGGGCCTATCCGTCCGCAGCGAATGGGCAGATAGTTGCAATGGCCGACCACGACGGTCCCAGTGCCCCGTTAGCGGGGCGTGCCCGCCAAGGGCGACCCAGGCGCACCTATGCCGCGCTCGACCTGGGCACGAACAACTGCCGCCTTTTGATCGCGCGACCTAGTGACGATGGCTTTGTCATCGTCGACGCCTTTTCGCGGATTGTTCGCTTGGGCGAGGGACTGGCAGCATCCGGACGGCTGAGCGATGTCGCCATCGAACGCGCCATTTCCGCGCTTTCGATCTGCGCAGACAAACTGGTACGACGCGGCGTGCACCTCTCGCGCGCTGTTGCGACCGAGGCATGTCGCCGCGCCGAAAACGGCCATGAATTCGTGGACCGGGTGTACCGCGAAACCGGTATTGCGCTCGACATTATTGATCCGGGCGAAGAAGCGCGGCTTGCGGTCGCGGGCTGCCATGCGTTGCTCGAGCCTGGCAACGGACCTGCGTTGATTTTTGACATCGGTGGGGGTTCGACAGAATTGGTCGAACTGCTTCCTGGGGCCGGTCCCCCTCAGATTGCTGACTGGATCAGTATTCCTTGGGGCGTCGTTTCGCTTGCCGAGAGCGAGCCACAAGCGCTGTCGACTCGTGAGGGTCGCGTCGAGGCATATGGCCGCATGCGCGCCCGCGTCGCCGAAGCACTGGGGACAGTGCAACTCCCAACCGAGGGTGATCTACGTCTGCTCGGGACGAGCGGCACTGTGACGACGCTGGCCAGCGTGTTCCTTAAATTGCCGAGCTACGAAAGGCGTGCAGTTGACGGGCTGCTGGTGCCGGTGGAGGCGATGCGTATGATCAGCCAGGATCTGGCCGCCATGTCGATGCACGAGCGCGTGCAAGTGCCTTGTATCGGCGGTGAACGCGCCGATCTGGTCGTCGCCGGCTGTGCCATTCTTGAGGCGATCCTCGACCTGTGGCCGGCGGCGCGCGTGGGGGTTGCCGACCGGGGCATCCGCGAAGGCATTCTACGCTCATTGATGGGGCAGCAGCGATGAGCAGGGGCGGGTCCGGCGGGCGTACGCGGGTCAAAACATCTCGCGGACGGACCGCGCAGTCGAACCGGTGGCTCGAGCGCCAGCTGAACGATCCCTATGTGAAGCGTGCACACGCCGAGGGGTATCGAAGCCGTTCAGCTTACAAGTTGATCGAACTCGACGAACGATTTGGGCTGCTTAAAGGCGCGCGCGCCGTTCTTGACCTGGGCGTTGCGCCGGGCGGCTGGGCGCAGGTTGTGCGCAAGCAAACACCCAAGGCGCGGATCGTGGGCATCGACCTGTTGCCGGTCGACCCCATCGAGGGGGTTGACCTCCTCCAGATGGATTTCATGCTTGATGCAGCGCCTGATTTCCTAATGGATGCGCTGGGGGTGGCGCCCGATCTTGTGCTGTCGGACATGGCGGCAAACACAACCGGCCATACGCCCACGGATGCATTGCGCACGATGGGCCTGGTCGAGGCCGCGACCGAGTTTGCGGTTCAGGTGCTCAGACCCGGTGGTGCGTTCGTGGCAAAGGTCTTTGCCGGCGGGGCCGACAGTATGCTCGTTGCCGAGCTGAAACGGAACTTTACCCACGTCAAGCACGCCAAGCCGCCCGCAAGTCGCAAGGACTCATCGGAATGGTATGTGATTGCGCAGGGTTTCAAGGGACGCCTCGAGCCAGGTCCCGACCCCTCAGCGTGAAGCGATGCGCGCCTTGGCTGGCCGGAACGTCGCCATTGCATTCAGCCGAGCGTTGAACGCCGTTAGAGCGGCGCCGGTCAACAGCGGCGTCGAGGCAAAGCTGACACTTGATGGATTGACCGCAACTCCCCCGCGATAAACTTCGAAATGGAGATGTGGTCCGGTCGACAGTCCGGTGGAACCGACATAGCCGATGACTTGCCCTTGGTTGACGCGCGTGCCGGGGCCGACGGCAATGCGGCTCATATGCGCGTAGCCGGTACCAAGGCCGCCCGCGTGGCTCAGCTTGATCATATTGCCGTGACCGCCGTGCCAGCCCGCAAAATTGACGACACCATCACTAACGGCGCGGATAGGCGTCCCATAGGCAGCGCCATAGTCGGTGCCCTGATGCATCCGTGAATAGCCCAGCAACGGGTGAAGTCGCCAGCCAAAGCCGCTGGTCTTGTGTGCACCCGCAACTGGCATGGCAAAGCCGCCCCGCGATTGCCCGACACCTGCCGAGTCGAACCAGCTCGATCGACCGTCGATCGCCCAGGGTATCATCCGCGTCGCACGATTGCCGCGTTCGAGACCAAGATAGAGCAATTTGCCGTACTGGACTTCGCCGGTTGCAGCCTGCAGCTGTTCGACAACCATCGAGAATCGATCGCTTGCTTCGATATTGTCCATCGAGATCTTGGGGGCGAGCGCACGAATGAAGGTCTGGATAGCGCTGGGTGGTGCACCAGCGGCACGCGCGGCGACGTAGAGTCCGTTGCCGACGACGCCATCGACCCGCAGCGGCGTCCGATCGATAGCAATCGGCTCGAGGTGCATCGCCAGTTCCGTACCTCGGCGTTCGAAGCGAACGCGCATATCGAACCGCGCGCGCAGCGACAGCGATTGCAACGGCCGGGCTTCGAACTTGTTTGCGCGGCGGCCAAGCACGATGCCGAGCGCCGTACCGGGCGCAATCGCGTCGGGATCGACGATATCTGTCAGCATCGCGGCAATCCGAGATGCCTCGGAACCGCCGACACCGGCCCGCTGGAGCGCGCGGCCAAGGCTGTCGCCCTCGCCCAATGTGGCAGTGAGGTCGATCTGGGGTCGTTCGGGCGTGTCGATTAG
>JAYVVA010000447.1:0-6752 GCA_043787435.1 Sphingomonadales bacterium
TTCGCAATGCGGATTCGCATCGATTCTTGGTGTGGCGCGATCTTTGGTGCCTCGCATATCACCGTCAGGTCGACGAAATCGATAACAGCCCCTCTAGCAGCGACGAGGCTCGCAGCATGAGCGAGAAACTGGTCCGACGCGGCGCCGCGCCATTTCGCTTCACTGGGTGGAAAATGGAGCCCAATGTCGCCCGCACAGATCGTGCCCAGCACAGCATCGGTGATCGCATGAAGCGCGACATCTGCATCGGAGTGTCCCGAGAGGCCGTGGGTGTGGTCAATCCTGACTCCACCAAGCCAAAGTTCTTCGCCCAGCGCGAGCTTGTGGACGTCAAACCCACTTGCACTGCGCGAGATCATTCGGGTGGCAAGCATCGCTTCGGCACGGGCAAAATCGCCCGGATACGTAATTTTCTCGAGCATCGGGTCTCCAGCAACAAGCGTCACGCCATGCCCCGTGTCACGAACCATCTGTGCGTCATCTGACGCTTCGGCATCACTGGGCCAGCCGCGATGTGCCGCAACCAGCGCATCGAAAACAAACGCTTGTGGGGTCTGCACCCGGAACAAGTGGTCACGCGAAACTATCTCCCCCATCGTGACGTCATGACGAACCAAGGTGTCGGCGACGGGCAGTGCGGGAATTGCGCCTTCATAGGTATCGAGCTGACCCAACAGGTCCGCGATCACCCGAGCAGGTACGAACGGACGGGCGGCATCATGGACGAGCACTTTGCAGGCGCCACCAGCCATTTCTATTGCCGCAAGTCCGTTGGCTACCGATTCTCTACGTGTCGCTCCACCCACAATGATTCCTGCCGGTTTTCGGTTCCCCAAAGCCTCAACGAGCGCCTCCCTTTGGTCTTCGGCCGTCACGACAAAAACCGGAAGGACGCCAAATGCGTCGACAGCGCGAGCAATTACCGGTTTGCCACCAAGCAGGGCAAATTGTTTTGGTGTCGAGCCCCCAGCACGAACGCCCCGCCCGGCGGCAACAACAAGAACGGCGATATCGTAGCGCATAAGGCCTGCGTCTAGTCGCCGCTGAGCTTGCCCGCCAGCGCGAATGAAGCTAGGGCGATGCCTCATTTTTGGGCAATTTCGACGTGAAGCGCATCCAACCCATCATGATCGGGAATATCCGGGTCAACATCCCGGTTGTGCTTGCGCCGATGACCGGTGTGACTGACATGCCTTTTCGACGGATCGTGCGACGATACGGATCCGGTCTCAACGTCACCGAAATGATCGCGAGCCAGGCGATGATCCGCGAGACGCGCCAGTCACTGCAGAAGGCTGCGTGGCACCTGAGCGAAGAACCGGTATCGATGCAGCTTGCGGGTTGTGCGCCTTATGAGATGGCCGAGGCCGCCAAGCTGAACGCCGATCGAGGCGCCGCGATTATCGACATCAACATGGGGTGTCCGGTTAAAAAGGTCGTCAACGGTGACGCTGGGTCTGCTCTGATGCGCGATTTGCCGCTGGCAGCATCACTGATCAAGGCGACGGTCGAAGCGGTCGACGTGCCGGTCACGGTGAAAATGAGGATGGGGTGGGACCACACCCGCCTCAATGCACCCGAACTTGCGCACATTGCGGAGGATCTTGGTGTTAAGCTGATCACCGTTCATGGCCGAACCCGCAACCAGATGTATCGAGACACTGCCGATTGGGCGTTCGTCCGAAAGGTGAAGGATGCGGTGCGCATTCCTGTCATCGTCAACGGCGACATCTGTTCACCCGGCGATGCCGTCATGGCGCTCGACCAATCGGGGGCGGACGGCGTTATGATCGGGCGCGGGGCCTATGGTCGCCCTTGGCTACTCGGCCAGACGATGGCCTTCCTGACAGAAGCCCGTCACCTTCCCGATCCTGCGATTGAAGAGCAATATCACCTGATTACAGAGCATTATAACATGATGCTTGAACATTATGGTGAGCAAACGGGCGTCAATATGGCGCGCAAGCATATCGGTTGGTACACAAAAGGACTCCATGGTTCCGCTGAGTTTCGCAACCATGTGAACCAAATAGCTGACTCGAAAACCGTGCTCCGCATGCTCGCCGATTTTTACGCGCCATGGCGCTCACGCGCAGCCGCCTGATCCACGCGGGGCAACCCTCGGCCGATGCGTTGGTTGCTGCGCTGCCTACCGCCTTGCTCGTGCTAGACGGGGAGGGGTGCATTGCGCGCGTCAATGCCGCTGCCGAGATGCTCCTTAACTCCAGCGCCGCCCATTTGCTGCACAAACCACTTGGGATCGTTCTGCGCATTCCCGCGGCCTGTCATGCGGGCTTGCACGAGGAGTCGGATTTCGCGGCATATGACTGCCAATTGGAGACGGCGCGCGGGGTCCGCCTGCGTGCCCATCTTCATGCGTCGCCTTTGCCGGACCACCCGGGTTGGCGACTGGTGACGCTGCATAGCGCCACCCCCGGACAATCGATGGGGCAACAGTTCGACCGTCGCGACCGAAGCCGCTCCGCAATCGGCGCCGCTGCAATGCTCGCGCACGAAATCAAGAACCCCCTGTCGGGCATCCGCGGGGCTGCGCAATTGCTCGATTCGCATGTAGACACCAACGGGAGCGACCTGACGCGGCTGATCCGCGACGAAGTGGACAGGATAACCGCCCTTATTGACCGAATGGAGGCTTTCACGGACAGCCGTCCGCTAGAATGCACCTCCCAAAACCTGTACGCGATCCTTGAACACGCACGTGCGGTTGCTGCAGCCGGGTTCGGCGATCGGATAGATATCCACGATGCCTACGACCCGTCGTTGCCACCGGTCTTCGTTCACAGGGATTCGCTCGTGCAGGTACTGCTCAACCTTATCAAAAACGCCGCCGAAGCCGTGCCGGAGGGCAAACGTGGCACCGTAACACTCACGACCCGCTACCGCCACGGCGTGTCGGTGGCGAGTAGCGCAGCACTTGGTGGGGGACGGCGCGCCCTTCCGATCGAGGTCGGCATCGTTGACGATGGCCCGGGACCCGGCGAGGAGATCGTCGATCATTTGTTCGAACCCTTTGTGTCATCCAAGATGTCAGGCCGCGGACTTGGCCTTGCACTCGTCGACAAGCTGGTGCGTGACAACGGCGGTATTATCCAGTTTTCGCGAGATGGTACCCCACCCAGATCGGTTTTCCGCATTCTGCTTCCCCGGGCTGCATGAGGGGCGCCCGTATCCTTGTCGTTGACGATGATTCGGCGATCCGGACCGTGGTCGGCGAGGCGCTGCGTCGCGAGGGTTATCAAGTGCAGGTAGTCGGCACGATTGCGGCTCAAGCACTTGCACTCGAAAAGTTCATGCCCGACTTGCTGATCACAGACGTCATCTTGCCTGATGGCAACGGCCTCGACGCCGTGCCCGAGGTTTTGGTAAAGCGCCCCGATCTGCCGATCATCGTGTTATCGGCGCAAAATACCCTCACAACCGCCGTGCGAGCGACCGAGCGGGGCGCGTTTGATTATTTGCCGAAGCCGTTCGATCTCGATGCCCTGTGTCAGGCCGTGCGGAGCGGCCTGGCACGGTCCGGCAGCGGGGAAGGGGATGCCCCAAAATCCGATGCCGCGCTCCCACTGATCGGCCGTTCGCCGCCGATGCAAGACGTATATCGCATGATTGCACGTGTCGTCGGCAACGATCTGAGCGTGCTGGTCCTGGGCGAATCCGGAACCGGCAAGGAACTGGTCGCAGGTGCCATCCACGACATGGGCGGGCGGCGGGGAAAGCCCTTTGTGCCCGTCAACATGGCCGCCATCCCCCGCGAACTGATCGAGGCGGAGTTGTTCGGTCATGAGCGCGGCGCTTTCACCGGAGCCAACGCTCGTGCAACCGGGCGGTTCGAAGAGGCGAACGGCGGCACGCTGTTCCTCGATGAGATTGGCGACATGCCGATGGAAGCCCAGACGCGACTGCTGCGGGTGTTGCAGTCGAATACGTTCACAACCGTTGGTGGGCGCACTGTAAACGTTGACGTACGTATCGTTGCGGCAACGCACCAGAATTTGACGACCCTGATCGAAGCCGGCCAGTTCCGGGAAGATCTTTATTACCGCCTGAACGTGGTGCCGATCTCATTGCCGCCGCTTCGAGAGCGGGGCGACGATATTTTGTTACTCGCCAGTTCCTTTCTCGAGCGCGCCGCGGCCGACGGTCTTCCCCGCCGCCGTCTGTCCGGAGATGCCGCGGCACGACTGCGTGCGCACAGCTGGCCGGGCAATGTTCGCGAACTCGACAATCTGATGCGCCGGCTGGCAGCGATCAGTCGCGATCCCGTCATTTCGGCAACATCCATCGACGCGCAGCTCGGTTCGGCGGTTGCAGATCGTGCGCCCATCGCGGAAACGCTGTCAGGAGCGCTAGATATGCACTTGGCGCGCTATTTCGTCGGCTTCGGTGACGGCTTGCCGCCGCCGGGACTTTATGAGCGCGTCTTGGCGGACGTCGAGCGACCGCTATTTCGCGCGGCGCTTGCGGCAGTACGTGGCAACCAGCTCCGCGCGGCGGATTTGCTCGGCATCAATCGTAACACGCTGCGCAAAAAATTGACCGAGCTCGGAATCGATCCGGTCCGAAGAAATCGCGACTGATCGCAAAATCGATTGCCTGTGCTTGGAATGTCACGGGTTTGTTGTATTGTGGCAACAATGAAGTCGTCCATCCTTCGGCAGTTGCGTATTCGCTCCACTTTTTGGTTGCGTCGGCGGCGTTGGGTACCGGTTGTAGAAATAGGGACGTTTTCGCTGTCGGTTGCGATGGCGGTTGCGACATGGGCAATCCTCACCGGCGGCGCCGACCGCCAGCGGCTGCTGACGCCACCGCTCGTCGCGGTGTTGCTTATCGGTAACCTCGTTCCCGCAATTGCGCTGCTGGTGTTGATCGGTCGGCGGATTGCAAAGGGCAGAGCTGCCCGTTCAATCGTCGGCGGTAGTGGACGCCTCCACGTGCGGCTCGTGGCAATCTTCTCCCTGGTTGCCAGTGTACCGACGTTGCTGGTCGTCGTTTTCGCATCATTGCTGTTTCAAGCCGGCGTCCAGTTCTGGTTTTCGGATCGTGCCAAAGCCACGCTGGAGGGAGCTGCATCGATCGCCCAAGACAGTTTTGCGCGCGAACAAGATCGAATCACAATCAACACTGAAACCATGGCGAGCGACTTGTCTCGTGATCTCCGCGTGTTGCCGATCGACAGCCGCCAGTTTCTGGGCAATTTTGGCGGGCAGCTCTACCAACGTGAAATGTCGGAAGGCATGGTTTTCCATGCATCTCCTGGCAAGGAAATCCAGACGCTTGTCCTGCTCGACCCAAGGTCACGCGACCCCAACAAATTCATAATGCCGGCGATGATCGACGCGTTGCGTAATGGTAAACCCAGCGTGACCGTGCCCAGCGCGAACGGCATCGGCGCACTGACCAAACTTTCGATTGGGACGGATAACTACCTTTATGCCGCACGGTTCGACCCGGTGTTCGGCGAACATATCCAGCGAGCACGAACAGTCCTCGCTGACTATCGCGAGCTCGGTGCGCGATCACGGTCGTTGCAGCTGCGCTTCAATGCGGCATTGCTCGTCATTTCGCTGCTTATCGTTGGCGCTGCGGTCTGGATTGCACTGGGCGTCGCAGACCGGCTCGTGCAGCCCGTCGGTCAACTCGTCGATGCAGCGCGACGGGTAACAGGCGGCGACCTGTCGACCCGGGTCGCTGGGCCCCATTCACGCGACGAGGTGGGAACACTGGCAACCGCCTTCAACCGAATGACAACCAGGTTGGCCGAACAGACCCGCGACCTGATGGCGGCTAACGACCAAATCGAGCGCCGGAGAGCACTAATCGAGGCTGTCTTGTCTGGGGTCACCGCTGGCGTGTTGTCGATCGATACGCACGGCGAGGTTCGTTTGACCAACGCCTCTGCTGCTGCCCTTCTCTCGTCGTCGGATGGCACGCTTGTGGGGCGCCCGCTTGCCGATATTTCGCCCGAACTCGCCGACCTGATCACCAGCGGCAAACGCGAGTCGGTGATCGAGATCTCTCGTCAGGGCGAGGCGCGGACGCTCGCCGTCAAAGTTGCCCGGGACGACAGCGGCCACGTCCTGACGTTCGACGATATGACGCAGCAGTTGAGCGATCAGCGTCGCGCTGCATGGTCCGATATCGCCCGTCGCATTGCCCACGAAATCAAAAATCCGCTGACTCCAATTCAGCTGGCTGCCGAACGCCTCAAACGGCGTTACGCAGCAGAGATAACGAGTGATCCCGCCACTTTCACCAAATTGACCGACACAATTGTCCGACAAGTAGGCGATCTGCGGCGGATGGTCGACGAATTCTCGTCATTTGCGCGCATGCCGAAGCCATCATTCAGGTCAGAGTCGGTGGTCGATATCGCCCGTCAGACTTTGTTCCTGCATGAAGTCGCCCATCCCGCGATCAAATTCAGAATGATCGCACCTGACCCGCATCCCGATCTCGTCTGCGACCGTCGCCAGCTGGGACAGGCACTCACCAACATCGTCAAGAATGCTGTTGAAGCGATCGAGGCGGTTGAAGGCGACAAGGACGGAGAAATCGTTTTAACGATCGCGAGCGATGACGAGGCGGTCCACTTGTCTGTCAGCGATACTGGCATAGGTTTGCCTGCCGACCGCGAGCGTATTGTCGAACCCTATGTAACAACGCGGGCACGCGGTACCGGTCTGGGCCTCGCAATCGTCAAAAAGATTGTCGAGGAACACTTCGCAATCATG
>JAYVVA010000448.1:0-1926 GCA_043787435.1 Sphingomonadales bacterium
GACGAACCACTTCGCCCTGGAGCTGACTGACGACGCTGCGACGTTCGCTCGCTCGTGCGGTGAACAGATCAGTGTAACGGCCGCCGTCAGACTCCTTAGCGGCCTCTGTATACCCAGCCGCGCTGTCAAGCGTCGTGGCGATGAGCGAATTCAAGGCGCGGATCTCGGTGCTGGTATCGAACATGGCAATTGCCCATTGGTTATCATGCTCTTGCAACGAAATTGGTGTCCCTAAAGTTGCGTTCATTTTTTCCCAGACGTTGCCGATGCGGCGGCTCTCGTTACCCTTTTTGCAAGGTGGGGATGTCGTCAGCGGGTCCATTTTCGTTGCGATTTGGCCGATTTAAAAAAGAGGCACGGCGCGCCGGGCTTGCGGGGAGTCGCGATCCGTCGCGCTGAAGCAGGGCCTCAACCTCTGGTCAGTTTTGCTTTGACAATGCCCGCTGTGCGATTGCCGGTACGCAAGCTCCGCTAGTATCACCAGGCTCGCCGTGCCACGCTTTGCTGACGGCGCCATGGCGACTTGTCTGTTCAAACAACCGAGAAAGGGCTTCAACTTGGAACACGTTCCGCATCCGCATATCGCCAACAGGAAAAAGCAAGCCCTTGAAGCCAGCTTACAACCTACTGGATTCAATAACTGGATCGCGGTCAAAATCACCAATCTTGTCGGCACAATGTGGTGCGCATACGCATTCACCATTTTAACGCTCGTGAGCCTCCCGGATGCAATAAAGGGGGGGCGTAGTCAGCTCATATCCTGGATAGCACAGACGTTTCTGCAGCTCGTACTTTTGTCAATTATCATGGTTGGTCAGAGGGTCGCGTCAAGCAGTTCCGATCGGCAGGCGCAACGAACCTACGAAGACGCCGAGGTACTGCTGCAATTGAGCGACGACATCCACAAGATGCTGGAACAGAATACTGCCCTTACCGAACAGATTGATCAGTTTTTACGTCAAACCAAACAGCGCCTTGGATCCTGATCAAATTTATCTTTTACGTGGCGCACGCTTGCGGCATCGCCCACGCGCGTTACCCGCGGCGACGATCATGTTCCCCTGCAACAAGTCGCCGCATCGAGCGTTTTGTCGCGCAATCCTTTGAAAGCGAGATGACACGATGAGCAAGGCCCTCAAGGATGTTCAAAAGCACGCATGGGACTTTTGGCTTGCTCGGGCGTCCGTGGCACTGATTGCGATCCTCCAGCTTTTGTTGATTAATCGGCTCGGGCTGGGTCCCCGATGGCTGGCGCCAGCCGTAGAAATCGCCCTTCTGCTCCCCCTGTCGGTAGCGACTGCGTGGACCCAAACAAACAATCCGACAACCACCGACGGCGACCATTGGCTACGTGTGGCAAGTCATCGGCTTTGGATATGGCGAGCCGCGCTCGTCCTGACTGCGCTGATCATGGTCGTGAATACAGCAGCACTTTTCAATCTCGTACACGCACTCCTTGTACACGTGAGCAACAAGACAGGGCAGACGCTGTTGCTCGACGCCATGAATATCTGGCTGACGAACGTCATCGTCTTTGCGCTTTGGTATTGGAATTTGGACCGTGGAAGTCCTGCGACGCGTGAGCTGGTCGAGAAATCGGAGCAAGATTTTCTTTTCCCTCAAATGATATCGTCGAGGTCGGAAACGTCGCCAGCCTGGTCACCCGGATTTTTGGATTATGCATATGTATCATTCACGAATGCTGCCGCCTTTTCGCCAACAGACACAATGCCTCTTAGCGCACGCGCCAAAATTCTCATGATGTGTGAATCCGCGATATCGCTTGCAACGCTCGCGTTAGTGGCAGCACGTGCCGTCAATATTCTAACATAAATTGGAGCTGTGAGCGCTGATGTACCGCGAAATCTGGTGTCCCTGAACCCTGCAGGGGGGAAAAATCTGATCGCGCTGCCGCCGCTGCCCTTC
>JAYVVA010000449.1:0-2848 GCA_043787435.1 Sphingomonadales bacterium
CAGTGCCAACCGTCAGGGGCCGCGATCACCCCTGGGTGTCACGCGGCGGCGTCAAGCTTGCACACGGGCTTGATTATTTTGGTTGGGACTTGGCCGGAACTGTAGCCATCGACGTCGGAAGTTCGACGGGCGGCTTCACCGATGTGATCCTCACGCGAGGAACGATGCGCGTCTACGCCGTAGACAGCGGGACAAACCAGCTCGCATGGAAACTGCGTCAGGATGACCGTGTGCATGTTCTCGAGCAAACCAGCGCGCGCATTCTGACTGCCACCCATATTCCCGAGCTTGTCGACCTGATCGTCTGCGACGCCAGCTTCATCGGCCTGGCTAAAGTGCTCGAACGCCCGATGGTGTTTGCAAAGCCGGCTGCGCGCCTGATGGCGCTCATAAAGCCGCAATTCGAAGCGGGGCGCGAGGCGGTTGGCAAAGGCGGCGTCGTCCGGGATCCGACCGTTCACACGGCTGTGTGTACGGACGTGCAGTCCTGGATCACGGCGCAGGGCTGGACCGTAGAGGGCATCACGGCGAGCCCGATCACTGGCCCCCAGGGCAATGTCGAATTCCTGATCGCGGCGCATCGTTAGCCGACCTCTTCCTGCTGCATTCGGCATGTTTTCACCCGAATACGCAAAACAGTCGGCGGGATGTAAGGTAGGGTTGTGTCCGCCGGCGCTGCATGCGCCGCTGTGCTGGTCGGAGCGCGGCTCTTACCTGTGCAGCGCGCAATCCGTGATCGTTTCGGCACGCCCCACGAGGAGCCGCGGCGCGCGCTTTCTAGTAAAGATCGGTGAGGCCCGGTTCTGGTTCTCGGTCTGGTCAGCCATGTTGCCAGGGCGTTGGGGCAGAACGCCGGGAGCAGCGGGTCATTCGTGGTCGTCGGTACCTCGCGATTCTGGCCCATAATAGCCTCCAACATCTGCCCCCTTCCCGCTCCCGCAACAATCGGCCATGTCCCGCATGGCAGATATCAGGTGGAGTCGCGCATGAGTGAACTGGCGTCGAGCGGACAGTTGCGGATGGCCTATGCGCGTTGTGCGCTATTTACGGTGCCGACGGTTGTCTTGCTCGGGCTCCTTGCGGGAGCACTGAGCAACTCGGGAGAGAATAACCGTTGGTATGCGCTGCTCGACAAACCCTGGTTTCAGCCTCCAGGCTGGGTGTTTCCGGTGGCCTGGACCGGACTCTACATCATGCTTGGTTTTGCCGCGGCGCTGATCCTGAACGCGCGTGGCTCACGCTATCGCGGTACCGCACTCGGGTTGTTCGGCATGAGTTTTCTACTGAACCTGTGCTGGTCGCCTCTCTTCTTCGGCCTGCACCAGATAACGGTCGCCTTCTTCCTCGTCCTTGGCATGTTCCTGCTGGCTTTGGCGACCACGATTGTATTTGGTCGCGTGCGCACGACAGCAGCGTGGCTGATGGTCCCTTATCTCGCCTGGTTATGCTTTGCAGCAGCCCTCAACCGGGAGACAGTCCGCCTCAATCCAGGTGCCGAGGCCCTTGTTGTCGAGGCGACCGGAACCCAGATAGACATCAGACGCTAATTTAACCCACGAGGTTTTCCGATGCAGACCGACAACCGCTTGTTCGACGATTTCGCCAAATTTATGAACGGTGCTGCCGGCACGATTGCCGGTGTCGGCCGCGAAGCCGAATCCGGTTTTCGCGAGCGGATGAAGGACTGGATCGGCGGTCTCGACTTTGTGAGCCGCGATGAGTTCGAAGCTGTAAAAGCTATGGCAGCCGCAGCGCGCGACGACGCAGATGCATTGAAGGCACGGCTGGACACGCTGGAAGCGAAGAAGAAATAATCAGACTCGGCTGGCCGCGACGATCAGCCCGCCGCCCCCAGCCTTCCCCAAGACCGCGCGGTCGATACCAGCCGGAGTAGCCAGCACGCAGTGGCTGGCGCGTTACCTGTCGAGGCGCCAAGCCTCACTAACTGCCGCACGACATTGCGGTGCGGCAGCTTTCGACCGCGGTTTTCGCCAGCACCGATCGCTAACTGGATGGTGTGGGGATCGTCACTGACACGTCAGACAATCGCGGGTTTGGCCGCGGCACCCGAAGCGGCGGTAATGCTCCCTTCTTCGGCGACAATCGCCGGCCCGCCTCGACAGGGGTGGGCAGCACTCGCCCGGTCGACGTCAGCTGCATAGCTTCCAAGCACGGCAGTGCGGCCGTTCACGATGACCTGCGAGTCTGGACGTTGCCGCGTCCTTGCGCCCGCGCAGAGACCCACTGACGCTCGGTCAAGGCGGATGAGCGCGGTGTCTTTCCAGCCAAGCTGTTGCCAATAAATCACAGCAAAATTCAGCGCGAGCACATCGGGACGGTTGGCGACCTGATCGAGTACGGCGAGTGCGGGCGGACAGGACGAACAGCCTTGGCTTTGACAGAGTTCGACGAGCGCAGGGCATGCGGCATCGGCTCGGCTCCCGACGGGCTCAGCAGCGGCATTTGCAGCGCATGCGACGGGGGGTGGGACCATGTGCAACCCAATGGCACCTGCTGTCGAAAGCGCGATAATCGCGAGAAGGGGTTTGGTCAGCGCTTTCTCCTTGCAATCGATAAGAAGAGCCAACGAATTTGGTTACGTTACCACCGTAAAAGTCTTGGCCCCAGTGCCGCGCCGATCGCCGTGGCCGCTGCAATACCGAGTGAATACCAGGTGGGCACGAAATGAGCTCCCGTTTCCGGGCAGTGAAGGCTGTAAAGCATGGCCGATGCAGCCCCCGACGCAAGACCGATCACAGCCCAGGCGGCATGCAACCGCGTCGGTGCAAACTGGCGGACAATGACGACAAGCGCACCGCCGATCGGCACCGCGAATAGTGCAATCAAC
>JAYVVA010000450.1:0-2669 GCA_043787435.1 Sphingomonadales bacterium
ATCAGGCTCGAGCGCGCGGGACACAGTACGCCCGCCCTTTTCGAACGTTGCAGTCAAATCGCCCTTCATGAGGCCAAGCCACGTCCGATAGGCGCTGACTTTATCGTCGGCATCAACGGCTGCGACCGAGTCCTCGAGGTCGATGATTGTCGATAGCGCCGATTCAAGAATGACGTCGGCAATACCAAGCGGATCGGTTGCGCCAATGGGATGGCCGCGGTCGATCACCAGTTCGATGTGCAGACCGTTATTTTGGAATAACTTACGTCCCGCGCTCCAACCGACGAGGTGTGCGCCGTCCTCCCAGCCGGGAATAGCCCGGTCGAGAAAAGCCCGCGCGGCCGCAATCACCGCGATACCCCGTTCGGTGTCATAGCCGCCGGGCTTGGCGGGCGCCGCAGCGAGAGCATCGGTGCCGTAATACGCGTCATACAGGCTTCCCCAACGCGCATTGGCGGCATTGAGCGCAAACCGGGTGTTGAGCGAGGGAACGACCAGCTGCGGCCCGGCCATGGTCGCCACCTCTGCGTCGACGTTGGTTGTGTCGATGGCAAACAATGGAGGTTCTGGAACCAGGTAGCCAATTTCCACCAGAAAAGCCTGATAGGCTCGCGGGTCCCACATTTGCGTCGTGCGTCGCTCGTGCCACGCGTCAATCCGCGCCTGAAGGTCATCGCGCTTGGCAAGGAGCGTGCGATTGAGCGGGGCGAATCGCTCAAGAATTTCCGCGAGCCCCGACCATAACGCTTCGGCGATCACGCCCGTGCCCGGCAAACACTCGACCTCGACAAAATGGGCCAAGCTTGAAGCGATGCTCAAAGTGCCACGGGGAACGTAGGACATGCGGGTCTCCTGTGAGATAAACTGCGATGCCCCGGGGAGGAGGTCCGAGCGCCTATGCCGTCCCAATGGCGACAGGACAAGCGCCGGGGTTCAAGCAACGCGTTGAACCGGCTACTGCGAGTTCATGCATCTTACCAATCAGGAAAAGTCAGTCGTCGCCCGTGCCCTTGGCGCGCCGATGCGGACGCAAGTCGAGCGCTGGGCCGCGATCAATACTGGAACGGGCAATCTCGCGGGGTTGGCCATGCTGGCTGACTTACTTGCCGAGGCCTTTGCCGTCCTGCCCTGCAAGATCGCGCTGATCAAACCCGCACCCGCAGAAAGCATTGCGCCCGACGGGAGCGTCCAGATCGCCCCGCGTGGGTCACATCTCCATGTGGCAGTGCGTCCAGGGGCCAACCGCCGTATTCTGCTTACCGGCCACATGGATACAGTTTTCCCGGCCACTCATCCGTTTCAAAGCCTGCGCGAAGTCGAGCCCGGCATCATTAACGGACCCGGCGTTGCCGACATGAAGGGCGGCATCGCAGTGATGCTTGCTGCGCTCACGGCGTTCGAGGCGAGCGATTCGGCGTCGGCTCTTGGCTATGATGTGATCCTCAATAGCGACGAAGAAACGGGGTCGATGACGTCGGCGGCGCTGATCGCAGAGCTCGCGCGCGGCAAGATTGCCGCGCTGACTTACGAACCTGCAGCGCTCCCCGACGGGACGTTGGCAGGTGCGCGGCCCGGTAGCGGCAATTTCAGTTTCGTGGTTGCTGGCAAGTCCGCGCACGCAGGTCGAAATCCCGATGACGGGCGCAATGCTCTGATCGCCGCCGCGGACCTGGCGCTCCGCCTTGCAGCGCTGCGTAGACCGGGGCTAAGCGTCAATCCGGCGAAAATCGACGGCGGAGGCCCCAATAATGTGGTGCCCGATCACGCTATCCTGCGGGTTAACCTGCGCCCGATGTCGGCACAGCTGGAAGCCGACGCGAAAACCGCGATCGCGCAAATCGCCGCACAGGTCGCAGATCTGCATGACGTCACCGTTCATGTGCACGGCGGCTTTGGTCGCCCGCCCAAATCGATGGACGAATCGGCCGAACGTCTGTTCGGTCTTGTCCGTGATTGCGGTGCCGACCTCGGACAGAGCATTACGTGGAAGCCAACGGGCGGCGTGTGCGACGGCAATAACATCGCTGCGTGTGGTATCCCTGTCGTCGACACAATGGGTGTACGCGGGGGTGCCATCCACTCGGATAAAGAGTATCTTATCGTCGAATCGCTGGCTGAGCGTGCGGCACTCAGCGCGCTCACCGTCTATCGGCTGGCTAACGGGGCAATTTCATGACTTTCAGGATGCGTGCCGCGCACGCTGACGACCTAGCGGCACTTTACGAAATGGCGAAACTCACTGGGGGCGGGTTTACCAATCTGCCGCCCGATAGGCCGTCGTTGACTGCGAAACTCGGCCGATCCTGTGACTCGTTTGCACGTGCCGACAACTCGGTTGCGGACGATTTGTTCGTGCTGGTGCTCGAAAACGTCGAAACCGGCCACGTCCGCGGGACCTGCCAGATCTTCAGTCAGATCGGAATGCGCGTTCCGTTCTACAGCTACCGGGTCGGGACGCTGACACAGCATTCCAAGGAATTGGGTCGAACTTTTCGCGCCGACATGCTTACCTTGTCGACAGATCTCGAAGGATCGAGTGAAGTGGGAGGCCTTTTCCTCCACCCGAGCGAGCGTGCCGGGGGTTTGGGGATGTTAATCGCGCGCAGCCGCTATCTGTTCGTCCGGCAGCATCGACACCGCTTTGCGGACCGCATGATCGCCGAGCTTCG
>JAYVVA010000451.1:0-3611 GCA_043787435.1 Sphingomonadales bacterium
ATTCGACGTGGACCAACGGATATTGGTGGTCGAATGACGGTTTGCAGCCGCATTACCGCGACTATGCAGGGTCGTCGCAGCGTCCTCAAATGGTGTGCCTGCCCGGTCTCACACGAAATTCCCGCGATTTCGAAAATGTTGCGGCGCGACGTGCCCCGGATTGGCGCGTTCTCGTGGTTGAGCTGCGTGGACGGGGCGGAAGCGCTGATGCCAAGAATTCGATGAGCTACGTTCGCCTTATTTACGTCCAGGATGTCGCGCGGTTTCTCGAGGACTTCGGCATTGACCGCTTAGTCGCGTTAAAAACGTCGCTCGGTGGAATCGTGACAATGTTGCTCGCCGCGACCGGCCGTGCGCGCCTTGCCAGCGCACTCCTCAATGACGCCGGTCCGAACATTGAGACCAGAGGACTGGATCGGATCCGGACTTATGTCGGTCGGCAGGGGACCTATCCGACCTGGCTCCATGCCGCGCGAGCGATTATGGAAATCAATGCCGAAGTCTTTCCCGACTACAGCCTGACTGATTGGCTCGTCATGGCAAAGCGGCTCTATCGCTTGTCGCGCAACGGGCGCATCGTCCCCGATTACGACAAAAAAATTGCCGAACCGTTTCGCTTGCGGGGCGGTGAGGGAGGGATCGATCTTTGGCCCGCGCTCGACACGCTGGCACATGTTCCGACACTTGTCGTTCGGTGCGAGTTGTCCGACCTGCTTTCAATGTCCACCGTTGAACTGATGCTCGCCCGGCTGTTGGCGCGGAAAATTGTGACCTTGCCGCGCGTCGGCCACGCCCTGGTTCTTCACGAACCTGTGGCATCTGCCGCGATCGACGCGCTGCTCGGGCGCGTTGTTTGATGCGGCTCAACGTCCTCCATTGCCATTCCACCTTTTCGCTGGGTGGCAAGGAAGCCCGTGCGGTGCGGCTTATGAATGCGTTCGGTGTTGCCGCACGGCACACGGTGGTGAGCTCGGTGCCGGGCGCCCTCGGTGCACGGGCGGCCATCCACAACGGGATTGATGTTGACTTTCCGGAAGACGCGCCCTCGTTGACGGGCAAGCCGTCGGTTGCGCGCTACCGCAAGATTGCCGAATATATGCGAAGGTTCGACCTGATCCTCACCTATAACTGGGGCGCCATGGAAGCCGTGACCGCACGGCGCATCTTCGCCAAGAGCCTGCCCCCGCTCGTGCATCATGAAGACGGGTTCAACGCCGATGAGAGCGGCGGGCTTAAAATTGAACGCACGATAATGCGGCGGCTCGTTTTACCTGCCGCCTACGCACTGGTCGTTCCTTCAGAAACGCTAGAGCGAATTGCGCTCGAGACATGGAAACAGCCAGCAGCAAGGCTGAGGCGCATTTCCAATGGGATTTCTGTCAGCGCATACAGTGCAACGCCGAAACCCAATGCCATTCCGGGATTGCGACGCAAGGGCAGGGAAGTCGTAATCGGTACAGTTGCTGGATTGCGTCCGATCAAAAACATTCCCCGCCTTGTTCGCGCCGCGCTCTCGATACCTTCGACCCGCCTGGTGGTGGTGGGGGAAGGGCCGGATCGCGCGACGATCATCGCCACGGCTGCAGCGATGGGTGCAGCCGATCGACTCGTGATGCCGGGTTTCTTGCCGGACCCACGCAAATATATCGGCCTGTTCGACATTTTCGCCCTTTCGTCGGACAGCGAACAGTTTCCTATCGCACTCGTCGAGGCAATGGCGGCCGGTCTTCCGGTTGCAAGCACGCAGGTCGGCGATATTTCGGCGATCTTGCCGCCCGATCAGCGCCCGTTCGTTACGGCTTGCGACGATTATGCACTCGCCGGCGCTTTGCGACAGCTGGTTGCTGATCGCGTTCTGCGCGCCCGTTTGGGCGCGAGTAACCATGCCCTCGCAATCTCTGCTTATGATGAAGGCGCGATGATCGCTGCCTACGCCCGATTGTACGATGACGCCTTGGGCAATGGCGTGCATTTTGCGTCCGGGTCGCTATAGCGTTCGTAATTGAAACATGGAGACGAGCCGGTTGTTTAAAGGTCTATCGCCGATCAGCTATAGGGGCCGCGAAGTTTGGCCGTTGATCGAAGGCGGCAAGGGGGTCGCAGCGACCAATCACGCGAGCGCGGGGGCCTGGGCAGCAGCGGGCGGCATAGGGACCGTCAGTGCGGTCAATGCGGATAGCTATGACCCGACCGGGAAGATCGTACCCCAAGTGTACGAAGCACGAACGCGCGTGGAACGCCATCAGGAACTGATTACCTATGCCATCGACGGCGCGGTCGAACAGGTCAAGCGCGCGTACGATATTGCATCGGGCAGGGGGGCCATCAACATCAACGTCCTGTGGGAGATGGGCGGCGCGCAAACCATCTTGCACGGTGTGCTCGAGAGGACCAAGGGGCTTGTTTCGGGTGTAACGTGCGGCGCCGGCATGCCCTATAAACTGAGCGAAATTACCGCCTCTTACGGCGTTAGCTACCTGCCGATCATCAGCTCGGCACGGGCGTTTCGAGCTCTTTGGAAGCGCGCCTACTCGAAGGCGGCAGACTATTTGTCAGCGGTGGTCTACGAAGATCCTTGGCTTGCCGGTGGGCACAATGGCCTTTCAAACGCTGAGGACCCCCGCAAACCTGAATCTCCTTATCCGCGCGTCAAGGCGCTTCGCGAAACGATGCGAGAAGGAGGAATTCCCGATTCGACGCCGATCATCATGGAGGGCGGTGTGTGGTATTTGCGCGATTGGAATGACTGGATCGACAATCCCGAACTTGGCGGGGTCGCCTTTCAGTTCGGAACTCGACCCTTGTTGACGCAGGAAAGTCCCATTCCCAAGGGATGGAAAGATGTGCTGATGACGATCGAGGAGGGTGACGTCCTCCTTCACAAATTCTCGCCAACGGGCTTTTATTCGTCAGCGATCCGCAATCCATTTTTGCGCAATCTCGAGGCGCGAAGCGAGCGGCAGATCGCTTTTTCGCGCGAGATGGCGGGTGATCACGCTCACCAGCTCGACGTCGGCGTGAAGGGAAAGAATTTCTGGGTGACGCTGGGCGATCTGCTTCGGGCCCGCGAATGGTATGGCCTGGGTTATACCGATGCGCTCAAAACGCCCGACAACACGGTCGTATTTGTGACGCCGAGTGAAAAAAGTACGATCCGCAAGGATCAAGCTGATTGCATGGGCTGCCTATCGCACTGCGGCTTTTCGGCGTGGAAGGACCACGACGACTGGTCCACAGGCTACCTCGCAGATCCGCGGAGTTTTTGCATTCAAAAGACGCTGCAAGACGTCGTGCACGGCGGGCCGCTCGATGAGAATCTAATCTTTGCGGGGCACAATGCGTATAATTTCAAGCGCGATCCGTTCTATTCGAACGGGTTTGTGCCAACCGTCAAGGAGTTGGTCGACCGGATCAGGACGGGCGATTAACTGGCCGTTTCGCGCAAGGGGACGATCGTCGAAACCATCAGCGCGGCAATAACCGTGGCGACTGCGGTCCAGAGCGTGACAGCGAGGACGGCAACGCCCTGTGCGGCCAGTTGAGTTGCGAGCCCGGTCGCGTCGCTGAAGCCCGACCCACCAAACGACGGGAGCATGAACAGCGGAAACAGG
>JAYVVA010000452.1:0-3596 GCA_043787435.1 Sphingomonadales bacterium
GACGAGGCGCATCGTCCGTCATGGGAAGGCGAAAGCGACTTCAAGGGACGGATCGTGCACCCGCAGTTCTGGCCGGAAGATCTCGATTATACCGACAAGCGCGTGGTCGTTATCGGAAGTGGTGCAACTGCAGTCACGATCGTCCCGGAGATGGCAAAGAGTGCCGCGCATGTGACCATGTTGCAACGCTCACCCACGTACGTGGTTTCTCGACCCGGCGAGGACCGCGTCGCGAACATGCTGCGCCGCTTTCTGCCTCCGGGTGCTGCCTATGCGATCACGCGGTGGAAGAATGTGCTGTTTCAGCTGTTCTTCTTTCGCATGGCGCGCAAGTCGCCCGCTAAGGTCAAGGAGCGGTTGATCGGCATGGTCAGCAACGAACTGGGGCCCGACTACGACGTCGTCACCCATTTCACGCCCAGCTATAATCCCTGGGATCAGCGTCTGTGCCTGGTGCCTGATGCCGACCTATTCACCTCGTTGAAGTCGGGCAAGTCCTCGGTCGTCACAGACCAGATTGCGCGATTTACGAGCGAGGGTATTCAGCTGAAATCTGGCAACGTCTTGGAAACTGACATCGTTGTCACCGCGACCGGCCTAAAGCTCAACATTCTTGGGAGCGTTGCCGTCTCGGTCGACGGAGTCACGATCGATCCGGCGAAGGAATTGACGTATAAGGGCATGATGCTCAGCGACGTGCCGAACGCTGCGTTTGCATTTGGCTACACCAACGCGTCATGGACGTTGAAAGCTGACCTGACTTCCGAGTTCGTCTGTCGGACGCTCAATTACATGGACAAGCGCGGGACGAAAATTGCGACGCCGGTGCGGACGGACCCCTCAATGCGCGAGGAGCCCTACCTCGATTTCAGCAGCGGATATGTTCAGCGCGCACTCGACATTCTGCCAAAGCAAGGAGCGAAGGCACCCTGGAAGCTGAACCAGAATTACGCCCTCGATCTGATGGTTTTGCGGTTCGGTAAGATCGACGACGGAACGATGCGGTTCTCCAATCCCCCGGTATTTCAAAAGGCTGCGTAACGCAGCGGCATCTAACCGAACTTTAGTAGGCCTGCGCGGCGCCGGAACGCCGCCCGTACAGCGCTGAAAGGTCGCACCACCACAATGCGGTGGCTCCCCGGGCCTGATTCGAACAGGCGACCATTCGATTAACAGTCGAACGCTCTACCGCTGAGCTACCGGGGAATACCGCTGTCGAAGGCGCGCGTATAACGACGCACGACGGCTTTGCAACCCGCAGCAATCATGTCGCAAACTGTTCCATCACAATGCGGTCGTCGAGCGCATGTTCGGGGTCGAAAAGCAACTTTAGCGTCTGACTTTTATCAATCGAGACTGTGATCGTCGCGACGTCACGGACTTCACGCTGGTCGGCGACAGCCGACACCGGGCGTTTGATCGCGTCGAGAACACGAAACCCGATCCGCGCGCTTTCGGTCAGGATCGCGCCCCGCCACCGGCGCGGTCGAAACGGACTGATCGGCGTCAAGGCGAGCATCGCTGAACCCAGCGGCAAGATCGGCCCTTGCGCCGACAGATTATAGGCCGTGGAGCCTGCCGGCGTGGCAACCAGCACGCCGTCGCAAACAAGTTCAGAAATGACGACGCGGTCGTTGACGCTGACTTCGAGTTTTGCTGTCTGACGTGTTTCGCGCAGCAACGACACTTCGTTGATTGCGGGCAGGGTAATCTGCTCCCCGTCGATTGTCGTCGCTTCCATCTTAAGCGGCGCGACATTGAAAAGTTTTGCGCTGTAAATCCGCTCGTCGAGTCGCTTGTCGCGCCATTCATTCATCAAGAAACCGATTGTGCCGAGGTTCATGCCAAACACCGGCAGAATCCGCCGTCGTTCGAGCATCACGTGTAGCGTTTGCAGCATGAAACCATCGCCACCAAGTGCCACGATCATTTCAGCCTGATCGATGTCGACCCAGTCGCGGCGCTCCTTCAGACGCAACGCCGCGTCCTGCGCCGCATCGGTCGGCGAGACGAGGAGGGCACGTCTGGGTTCCGCGATCATCCGCCCGTGACGTTCATATGGCGAGCCGTCGCAGGTTTCGAAAGGTCAAATTCGTGACGCGCTGGCTTCAGGCGCAGAGCCGAGTCGATGGCACCGTCGACCGCGGCCGTGTCCCCTGAGCGCAGCGCCGCCCGTAGATCGACATTATCCTCATGGCCGAGACACATAAAGAGCTGTCCCGCCGCCGAGACGCGGATCCGGTTGCAACTATCGCAGAAATTGCGGGTGAGTGGCGAAATCAATCCGAGCGTCACCCCAAGCTCGGATACCTGCCAGTATCGGGCGGGACCGCCTGTACGCTGGGTGCTCGGCACGAGGGCATAACTGGCCTCGATCCGCGCGCGGGCCTCGGTTAGCGGAAAAAAGCGGTCCTCTCGGTCGCCTTCGACCTGGCCCAGGGGCATTGTCTCGATCAGCGACAGCCCGAACCCGTGCGCGCCGCACCAGCGCAGCATCGGCACGATCTCGTCGTCATTTAGTCCCTGAAGCGCGACCATATTCACTTTGACTGCAAACCCGCGTACCCGTGCCGCCTCGATGCCACCCAGAACGCGAGGCAAGTCGCCGGTGCGGGTAATGTGCCGGAACCGGTCGGGATTGAGGGTGTCGAGGCTGACATTGATCCGCCGAAGGCCAGCATTCCAAAGACCCTCGGCATGTTCGGCGAGCCGCGTCGCGTTTGTCGTCATCGTCAGTTCGTCCAGTCCGCACCCGATCAGCTTGCCGATCTCGTGCGCAACCTGCACCGCGCCCCGTCGCGCGAGCGGTTCTCCCCCGGTAAGTCGAATTCGGGTCACGCCGCGCGCCACGAAGCGGCGCGCGAGCTCGGCTATCTCCTCCAGCGTCAAAACATCGCCACGCGGCAGAAAAACCATCTCTTCTGCCATGCAATACCTGCAGCGCAGGTCGCAGCGGTCGGTCAGTGAAAGGCGCACATAGTCGATCCGGCGACCGAGGCCGTCGTGCATTGCCTTTGAGGCGTGCATGCCTTTGTCGATCATCTTGTCGGAGTGTTACATTTACACTTGGCGCGCGACAAGCGGCACGGCTAGCGTAATAAGTGTAAGGGATAGATTTTGACCGACACCCCAACCGATCCGACCCGGCCGACTGTGCTGGCTATGTCGAGCGTCAACAGAAACGCATTGGTAACTGCGCTTTCGCGCAGCGGGTGGAACGTCGTCGGTGCTCGTGGATTTGACAAAGCACGTGACCGGGTAAGCGAGGCGGGCGCTGCCGGCGTGATTATCGATCTGCGCGATGACGGCATTTCCGCACTGGCAGCGATTCGCGAACTCGCCGGGGAGGCGTTGGTGCTCGCGATCGTGCCGGGACGCGAGATCAAATGGATCACTGCGGCGATCGACGCCGGTGCGACGCATTATTTGACGAGCCCGTTTCCGCAGATCGAACTGACGCAGGCGGCCCGCCTAATCGTCGCAACACGTATGCAGGGCCGCGCCGCCTCGCATGTCGAGGCCGGCCTCATTCTCGAAGGGGCAAAGGCGACTGGCGAGATCGAGCGCCGGTTAAAATGCGGACGCGTGTCGGCACT
>JAYVVA010000453.1:0-2814 GCA_043787435.1 Sphingomonadales bacterium
GCAGAGTTTATGGAAATAAGCCCGTTCGGCAAGATCCCAGCGTTTGAAGATGGCGACTAC
This sequence comes from Sphingomonadales bacterium, assembly GCA_043787435.1. GTDB lineage: Bacteria > Pseudomonadota > Alphaproteobacteria > Sphingomonadales > Sphingomonadaceae > Sphingomonas_O. The sequence continues at coordinate 61 of JAYVVA010000453.1, forward strand.
AAGCTGTGCGACTCGAGCGCGATCGTCCACTACATCGACGCCGCATATCCTCAAAAAGCGCTCATCCCTAAGGAGCCCCGAGCCCGCGGCAAGACGATCTGGTTCGACGAATATGCGGATACAATCGTGTTTGCGGCTTTCGCGCCGATCTTTTTCAACCGGGTGCTTGCCGCCAGGATCGGACTCCCCGTCGACCTCGGCGCAGCCGACAAGGCAGAAGCCGAAGCGGTGCCTCGCGTGCTCGACTATCTCGAGACGGTTGTAACCGACAGCGGCTATCTGATCGAAGACCGGTTGACGCTGGCTGACATCGCGGTGTGCGCGCCGTTCGCCAATGCCGGCTTTGCCGGCATGGTGGTCGATACAAGTAAATATCCGAGGGCAGCTGCCTATACATCCGCTATTTTGGCGCGACCCAGTTTCGATGTCGTTATCGCGCAGGATCGAAAAGCACTCGGGTTGTAACGCGTCCGGCAATCGCCCGTGTGGAAGTGGTCGAGCCCGATCACGCGTGCGACGCGTCGATGTGCCTCGTGCGAGCCGTCGAGCCCTGTCGCGACGCGAGATTTTGAAACTGCTTGTTCGCGTGTGCTCCGGAGGCAGCGAGCGCCCGCCGCGATCGCGGTTTTTGCCCCCGGATACCGCCAACTACGGCTACTTCCGCGGCACACCGCAACACTGGCGCTGGCTGACGCGACGTCGCGGGGTTGCGGGCAAAATCACCGTCTCATGCCGGCCCGGTCATTACGACATGCAGTCACGGCTTGAGGATCGCGGGCTAGCGCGCGCGTGTCTTTATTGTCACGAGAGTGCGCAAGGATGGTTGGAGTTCAACATAATCGTAGCGCTCCCGGAACCTTTGGTGAAACAGGTCGTTATGCGGCTGATCTTCTCTAAAGCAATTAGTGACGTGTGCGACATTTAGGCAACAATTTCGCCCATTTGTGTGCTTGCGTGCCACGCTTGCTTTGGTTAGGGCATTCATCGCTGTCCATTGTGACAAACGGAAAGGGGATTCATATGCGGAAGCTAGCCATCGTCATGGCACTTGCCTCCACCGCGATTGCGGGCCCATCGCTCGCGCGCGACAAAGCCTGGTACATCGGCGCGGAAGGTGGACCATCTATTGTTGAAAATATCCAGTACGACATTGCTGGTAACAGAGCGGCTGCCACGTCCAAGCAAAAAGCCGGTTATGATGTCGACGGCATCATCGGCTACGACTTTGGGGCATTCCGTCTGGAAGCCGAAGTCGGCTACAAGGAAGCCAGGCTGAGGTCCTACAGCAGCACGGTTGCGACTTACTACTCGCCCACTGCAAATCTCGCACCCGGTACCTACAACGGTGCTGTCGGCAAGGTTTCGGTACTTAGCTTCATGATGAACGGCTTGCTGGACTTCGGCAATGACGACGGCATCAGCGGCTTTGTTGGTGGTGGTGTTGGTGTCGCTCGCGTCAAGGATAACGGTTTCACGACCGGTGGCCCATCGCCATTCCTGAACGACTCGGCAACCGGCTTTGCTTATCAGGCAATTGCTGGTGTGCGTGCACCTCTGACCGATCATATCGATGTCGGTTTGAAGTACCGCTTCTTCAACGCCGACCGCGTCAACGTTATCGATGCGCTTGGTCAGCAGGAGCATAGCCGGTATCGCTCGCACTCGATTCTCGGGAGCCTGATCTATAACTTCGGCGAGAAGGCAGCACCGCCGCCTCCTCCTCCTCCCCCGCCGCCTCCTCCGCCACCGCCTGAGGCTGCACCACCGCCGCCTCCAGCACCGGTTTGCACTCCAGGACCGTTCATCGTGTTCTTCGAATGGGATAAGTCGGACGTCACGCCTGAGGCTGCAAGTATCCTCGACGGCGCTGTCGCCAACTATGCAAGCTGCGGAACGGCGCAGGTCGAACTTCGTGGTTACACCGACACGTCGGGTACGCCGAAGTATAACCTCGGTCTCTCGCAGCGTCGCGCCGACTCGGTCAGCGCGTACATGCAGTCAAAGGGTATTGCTGGCGGGGTCATCACGACCAAGGCGTTCGGCGAAACCAACCTGCGTGTGCAGACTGCCGACGGTGTTCGCGAATTGCAGAACCGTCGCGTGGAAATCACATACGGCTCTGGCGCCGGCATGTAAGCCATTTCCAAGCTCTTGCGAGCCTGGGACGAAGGGAGCTGGTCGAAAGACCAGCTCCTTTTTCGTTGGAGAACCGAAAAGACATATCGGCGCTCGGTATCGGCTCGCGTAATGATCTTGTGCCGCGACCCGGTGCCCGCGTAGGGAACGCGGCATGACCCTGGCTTCTCAAAAATCCGCGCCCGTCCCCAAGTCCTGGGTGATGTCGATTGCTCCCTATGTGCCTGGCCGCTCGAGGAGCAGTGGCGAAGCGCCTGTGATCAAGCTCTCTTCAAACGAGAACCCGCTCGGCACATCCCGCCAGGCTGCGGCCGCATTCGCGGCCCACAGAGATGACCTAGCGCGCTATCCTGACGCGAGCGCGCATGACCTTCGCAAGGCACTCGCTGAGCATTATGACCTCGATCCTGCTCGACTGATCTACGGCACAGGTTCGGACGAAATCCTTCATCTGGTCGCGGGTGTTTATGCTGGGCCTGGCGACGAGGTGATTTACGTGCGGTACGGGTTCACCGTGTACGACATCGCCACCCGGCGCGTCGGGGCAACGCCGGTCATTGCGCCCGATCGTGACTATGGCACCGATGTCGATGCCATTCTCGCGCTCGTAACCGATAA
>JAYVVA010000454.1:0-7460 GCA_043787435.1 Sphingomonadales bacterium
GATCTGCGGCTTGGGCTCGCTGCCTTTGGCGACCTTGGTTCGACCCAGCATTTTGGCGGACGGCAGGAGCATTTCGCGGGTCCCGAGATCAAAACGGGAATTGACCATTTCGGGCTAGGTGAACTCGAGGTCGAAGCCGGCTGGCTCCGCGCATTTGGAGCTGCCCGCGAGAGTACAAAAGGACAGGCTCGGCTCCTTATTTCTTATGAACTGCACCTCTGAGCAACGAGGGGCAACGCCAGCAGACGAACTGCAAAATCTCCCAAGCCTGAAGCGAGCCGAAACGACGGCGTCAGCCAAGCCCCCGACCCTTCAAGGTCCGCGCCCGCTTCGGCACGGTGAAGCCATGAAAATAAAAGCACCCAGGCGCACCGGTCATATGCTGAACTCGCCCCCTAACCAAGCTCATGCGAACGCCAATTATGCGCTCGATCGGAGAAGTATCGCCCGGGCCCGCGATTCCCAATGCGGTGACGCGGTCACGTGCCAGCTCGAACAGCGGCTCATCTGTTCTGCCGGACAATGGCGCGAGCACTGCCATCGAGACATCGTCACCAATCGCCGCCGCTGCGCAGGGAAAGCGCTTACCGCTTTTCGAGATCGCGCAGATCTTGTCCACGGGTCTCTTGGCCAAAGACCATGACCATGAGCAGTGAAAACGCCGCAGGCACCATGATCATTCCGGCGACTACCCCCATCGGCGGCACACGTCCTGCGATGCTCAAGACCTGCGCGAAAAGGCCCCCTGCCTTTGTACAAGCGGCAATCCAACCCGTTGCGCGGCCCCGGACGCCGAGCGGCACGCTCTCGGCCGCATATGGGAGCAGGATCGCAATGGTGCCGCTCGATCCAACGATCAACAACGCGATCGGCAAAACCGGGCTTCCCACGCCGGCCGTCTCGAGGCGGAGCACGAGAAGCAAGCCCACCAACGTCACCGCGACCATTGCGATGAGCGACCACTTGCTGCTCCACTGGCTGTAGAGCAGCGCTCCGAGAAATACGGTGGGACATGCAATGAGCGCGGACTCCGCGAGTAGTCGGCTGGAGAGCCCGACCGAATAGCCGTTGGCGACGAGATCAGCTGGCAACCAGAGCAGCAGGCCAAAATTAACGAGCCCCCATGCAAGCCCGCAACAGCTGAGTGCTGCGATCTTGCCGACCAGTCGTGCGCCGGTCAGGGCACCATAGCCTGAAGACGCCGCCACCACGCGCTGGGGCGAGGTGGTTTCTCGGCGCGAACCGAAAAGCCGCATGACCTCCTCGGCTTCGTGGACGCGTCCGCGCGCGAGAAGAAACTTCGCAGACTCAGGGATGAAGCGGCCGATGAGGACAAGCGACACGCCCGTCGGCAGGTTGATGAGCCACAGGATCCGCCAGCCAAAGATCGGCTGCAAAAGCGCAGACAATGCACTCGCCGCGAAGTAGCCGCCGACCGCACCGAGGCCACCAACCAGCACAAGTGCCCATCCGCGGTGGCGACTTGGCATCATCTCGGCCAGGAGCGCATAGGTGACGGGGAGCATGCCGCCGGCTGCCAGACCCATCATGAAACACATGCCGATGTTCCAGGCTAAACTCGGCATGGCGCCACAAATCGAGGTCCCGACGAACATTACGGCCGAAAGCAGGATTGAGGCCTTGCGGCCATAAATGTCTGCGATCACGCCCCACAGAAAAGAGCCTGCAACGGTCCCCATCAGCGCAAAGAACGGCACGAGGCTGACGGTCGCCTTCGATACACCGTACTCCGCCACCATCCCGGGGACGGTGAAGCCAAGCGACGCTGGTTTCATGACGTCGATGACCAGCGCGATCACGAGTACGAACATCAGCCGCCAGTGCTGCCAGCTGAGCGGCGCATCTTCCGGCGCGGCAACAACGATCTCAGCTGCCGCCGCACGCTGAGCCTCGATGTTTCGCGGAAGCAGGCCATATCCTGCGACCACAACGCCCGACACAATTAGGCCCATGCCAATAATCATACCGATCCCCATCGGCATCCCCACGAGGTGATAGTGCATAGACCGCGCCATCAAAAACATCGGGAGGTGCGCAATCACGCCCGCTGTCACCGCAGCACAGCCGAGGATGAAAGCCCAAAGCGCCTGGCGATCGGAAAGGACGCTGGTTCGTGTCCGCGCAGCGTGGTTCATTTCAGCGCCTCGGGGCTCGCAAGCGCGGCGCCACGCGTAGTCCCTGACCTTTTGTTCCGGCCGCACTCGGCGTCATATGCAGTCGCATCACGGGCCTTCCTATAATAAAGTCTCGGAAGCGCAAGGACTTCACGGTTTTGGGGCCCCGCGCCGCTAAACAGGCCCCGCGTCAAGCTTGCCTGTTCCTGACTGTCTGCTGGGTGCAATCAGCCGCAAAGCCACGCTCATCCTACCCGGTCCACAACGGTGGGACTAAACTGCAAGCGCGGCAATGGCTGCTTCATGCGCGGGGAAATTCTGCGCACACCCCCCGATGAATCGCTCTATCTGCGCCATGTCGGCAATCGGAAGTTCGCGTTCCGGTGGGTTCAGCTTGGCATCGTCGGGAAACGTGCCATAGCCTGCCATGAGGCAGTGCCATGAAAGTGATGGATAATAGCGGGCAATGTTCCGCGTAGCGATCTCCGCGCTCAAATCGCCTCCTTGAAACCAGCACGTCATCAGGGCCTTGAGCGAGTCCGACAGGTTCTGGTTCGCGGCGTTGGCGCGCCAATAGTCGCTGTCTGTACGCGTGTTGAACCGATAATGCGCGACGATGTAATCGCGGATCCCCTCGTACCGAGCCGCAATTGCCTGATTGAATTTCCTGGCTCCAGCGTCAGTGACGCTTTCATCTTCGAACGCCTCGAAGAAGCCCTCCACCGTTGCCTGGACAATGTGAAGCGCGGTTGCCTCGAGCGGTTCGATGAACCCTTGCGCGAGCCCGACGCCCAAGCAGTTCTTCACCCAACTGCGTGCCACCTGGCCGACTTTCATTTTCAGGTGGCGCGCCGGCGGATCGCTGTCACCGGCCGCTAGATGCGCGCGCAACTCAGCTTCCGCCTGATCCTCAGTCATGTGCGCTGAGGAATAGACATAGCCGTTGCCGGTCCGATTCGTCAGCGGGATCGTCCATGCCCAGCCGGCCGAAAGCGTCGTGGCGCGGGTTTCGCAAAGCAGCGGCCCGGCCGCATTCGGGGTCGGCATTGCAACCGCGCGATCGTTGAACAAATTGCTCGAAAACGATTGAAACGGTTCGGCCAATGCTTCCTGGAGAATAGCGCTCCGGAAACCCGAGGAATCGATGAAGAAATCTCCCTCGAACTGTTCGCCATCGTCACAGACAAGCGCCGCCACGCTGCCGTCGGAGGCAAGCCGCACATCCCGCATCGTTCGCAACATATGCATGACTGCAAGTTTCTTCACGGCATGGGTGCGCAGAAACTGGCCGACGAGCGTCGCATCGAAATGATAGCCATAACCGATGTCGAACGGAAAATTTGGCGGGGCGATCGGCGCGCGTGTTTCTGCAGCGAGCCGCGCCGGAAGGAAGAACCGGTCGGGATGAGCCCAGACATCGCGGCCGGTGCGTCGTGCGCGGGTATGCAAGAAGAACTGCGGCGCAGTGTAATGATCGAGTTTGGTCGGGAAAGGATGGAAGTAACGCTCGAACCCCGGGCGGTTGGACCAGCCGTGAAATGCAATGCCAGTTTTGTACGTGGCATTGCACGCCGGCATCCATTCGCGCTCGGCAATACCCAGTGTATCGAACATCGCCTTCAATTGCGGGGTTGAACCTTCACCGACGCCGATAATTCCGATGTCGGGCGATTCGACCACGGTCACTGACGTTCCGTGCGGGCCCCAGCGATGAGCGATCAGGCATGCAGCCATCCATCCCGCCGTGCCGCCGCCAAGGACGACGATCCGACGCGGCGGCTGTTTCATCGTAGCAGCCTGCGCGAGAAGCCTTCTGTCCGCAAAGGCTCGACGCGGCAACACAGGTGGTCCTCGAAAGCACGCGCCGGAGCCCAGCCGCGCATTGCCCGACAGGAATCGATCGCGAAAAGCTGTTTCCTCTCGAGCACCACGATATCGTCCGCAGCTTTGACGTTGCAAGAGATACGACGCCGGGCAATCACCCAGTCGCAAACCCGTGCCGCGTCGTCTCGGCTGTCTCTGGAAGCGGACCGGACTTCGAGCGCTGCACCCACTGGTTCAACGACCATGGCAATTCCTAATTCTTCAGTTTGAAGCGGATGGCTTGGCCGCCACCCGGTGCCAGCGCCAGGGTCATTGTGTCGGTGCTGCCCACGACACGGTGCTCAACGACAGTGTCATGGCGCTTCTCGGTACGGAAATCGGCATCGGCGGCGTCGCGATAGATTTCGGCGACATAGTGTTTGCCTCGTGTCAGAAAATCGAGCGGCACGAGCAGTGTACGGGCCTTTTCGTCAGTGACACTCCCCAAAAACCAGTTCTCGCTGTGGCGGTCCTTCCGCACAATCGTGGCATAGTTGCCAATCTCGCCATTAAGCACACGCGTGTCGGCCCAGTCGGTTGGTACGTCGCGAATGAAGTTTAAAAGTTCGGGATATTTAGCATAATTCTCGGGCAGGTCGGCGACCATCTGGATCGGCGAATAGATGACGACATAGAGCGCAAGCTGCTTGGCGGCGGTCGACAATATATCGGTGTCACCGCGTCCCTTGAGGCTCAGAATGCCGGGGGTGAAGTCCATTGGGCCACCGAGCATGCGCGTGAAGATCAGGTTTGCTTCATGCTCGGGCGGATTTTTGGGAATGCCCCACGCGTTATACTCCATGCCGCGCTGTCCCTCGCGGCTCACCCAGTTCGGATAGGTCCGCCTCAGGCCGGTGTCCTTGATCGGTTCATGAGCATCGATTGCAACATGATAGTGCGCCGCCGTTTCGACGACCTTGAGGTGATGCCGTGCCGCTGCCTGCCCCTCATGCCAGTCGAAAACGATGCGGCCATCGGGAGCGAGCACCTTGAACCCACCAGCGTCGGACACATAACCGGTCTTTACACTGTCGATGCCCAGCGACCGGTCGAGCGCGAACGCAGCATCCATCTGGCTTTCATAGTGAGCGGCATTGGCCGAGGTCTCATGGTGGCCGATCAGTGCTACGCCCTTTTTGCGGCCGTAATCGGTGACCGCCTTGAGATCAAAATCGTCATAGGCCTTGGTGAAGCTGAAATCCTCGCCATTGGCGAACCAGTCGCCGTCCCAACCTTTATTCCAGCCTTCGACGAGCAGTCCGGTGAAGCCGTTTGCTGCTGCAAAGTCGATCATCCGCTTCGCATAGGCGGTCGTCGCGCCGTGCTTGGGTCCAGAAGACCAGCTCTGCTGATCGAGGTGCATGCCCCACCAGATGCCCACAAACTTGCGCGGATGGACCCAGCTTACGTCGCCGAGCTTGTTGGGCTCGTTGAGGTTCAGGATCAGCGGGTTTGCCATGTAAAGCGCCGGTGCGCTGTTGGCGATCATTAGTACGCGCCAAGGCGTGGGGAAGGGCGCGGCGCGGCTTACCTTGGGGCCGTTAGCCGACGGTGTCAGCACTGCCTTCAGCAATCCGCCTGTTACCTTGGCGATATTCATTCCCGAATAATCGACCAGCGCGGCCTCGTGCAGGGATATGTAGAGTCCGCTTTTCGTTTTCAGCGTTAACGGTGTTTGAGCGATGCCGATTTCGGCAATCGGCGTGCGATTATAAAGATATTCCTCCCGATTGGATTCAAAGGCAGGCGCCCACCATGCTGTCGCTGGCTCGGCAATCGCGAATTGTGTGAGTTCTTCTGCAATATTGACCTGTTTCAGGTTCGCCTGCGCAGGAAATTCGTATCGAAAGCCGATCCCATCGTCGAATACCCGAAAAACGAGGGTCAATTCTCGCTTTAACGGGCTTTTCTCGCGGAGAAAAACTTTCAGTTCACGGTAATGGTCGCGGATCGAACGCCACTCGCCCCACGGCTGTTCCCAGCTCTCATCATGCTGGGCGTTCAGAACGCGAACGATTTCAAGGTTGCGGAAAATCTGTGGGGCGTCGGTCAACAAAAAGCCGAGCTTACTTGGCGTGACGACAGGCGCGTCGCCACGCTTGATCGAATAGATTGCATGCCCTTCGTCGTCGGTCGCGACAGTGACCGACAATGTGCGGCTGGGCGACTCGATTGTTATCGGTCCGGTTTTTGCGAATATCGGCATCGCCGCCAAAACCAGGAAAAGCGCCAGAACCCACTTCATGCGATCCGCTCCGCGATCAGCCCGCCGAAAGGCGGCAGTGACCATGCACGTGCTCCATTGACTGTCTGGCTGATCCGCCAGCGATCGGGCTGGGCGGGAGCCCATTCGCGCGCGGAACAGGATAAGTTGAAGACGCAGACCAATACTTGTTCGGCGTCGGTTCGCTCGAACGCCAGTAACTCTTCGCTTGCCGCGATGACGCGGCAGCTGCCCCAGCGCAAGGCTTCGCTTTTGCGACGAAAGGCAATGAGGCGCTTTGTCAGCACGAGAATCGAGTCCTCGTTTTCGAGCTGTGTGTCCACTGCCTTGGCGCGGTTTTTGGCATCGATGGGTAGCCACGGCCTGCCGGTCGTGAAGCCCGCCCCGACCTCGTCGCGTGCCCACGGCATCGGTGTGCGCGCGCCGTCGCGGCTGAGGGTCAACGGCCAGTTCGCGATAGCTTCGGGATCGACCAAGTCTTCGAACGCGATTTCAACCTGTTGCAGTGCAAGTTCCTCGCCGTAGTAGACAAAGACATTCCCGCGCAGGCACATGAGCAGCAGCATTTTTAGCCGTGCGAACGCCGCCGCGTCGCCAGGCTTTGACCATCGCGAGAGGGCACGCGGCGCATCATGGTTTTCAAACGCCCAGCTCGGCCACCCCATTCCGGGTTCGTCGGGCCATTCGTCGATGGTTTCGCTCACCAGCGCAGGCGTGAGCTGGCTGGCATAGAGAAAATTGAAGCCATAAGCGCTGTTCAGCCGCGAATTTCCTTGTGTGAACGATTTCATTTCGCGTTCGGCATGGTTGCCGCCAACTTCGGCTACGGTGAAACGGTCGGGATAGCTGTCGATCAGGGCGCGTAGTCGTTCGAGAAACAGCGGGATGTCGGGATGCGACATATTGTGCTGCGATATCTGAAAGTCGGACGAACGCGACCGGCGCCGGTGCGATTGTGGTGCGACGGGGTTATCGGTCAGCGCGACATCGAACATCGCGAAGTTTATGGCATCGAGGCGAAAGCCATCGACGCCACGTTCGAGCCAAAAGCGCGCCACGTCGATCAATGCGTCCTGCACCGCAGGCAAGTGGACGTTGAGTTGCGGCTGGCTGCTGAGGAAATTGTGCATAAAATATTGGCTACGCCGCGCGTCCCAAGTCCAGGCCGGACCGCCAAATACCGATTGCCAGTTGTTGGGCGGGGTGCCGTCATCCTTCGGATCAGCCCAGACATACCA
>JAYVVA010000455.1:0-4613 GCA_043787435.1 Sphingomonadales bacterium
ATATTGGCGACGGCGTCGCGGACATCGTTCACGGCGCGATCAACCGGTGTGCCGATGGCGAACTGGATGAATGTGGACGAACTGCCCTCGCGCACGGTCGAGTTTATTTCGTCGACACCGACGACGTTGCGGACGGCGGCTTCGACCTTTTGAGTTATCTGCGTCTCGAGTTCGGTCGGGGCGCCGCCCGGCTGCGAAATCACGACGTTGGCCGCCGGGAAGTCGATATCAGGGTTATTGTTCACGCCCATGCGCGAGAACGACAGAACGCCGGCGAGCAGCAACGCTATGAACAGGACGATTGGCGCAACCGGGTTACGAATCGCCCAAGCCGAAATGTTTCGGAAACTCATAACGCGGCAATCCTAACTTGGCCCGGATCAGCCGACGAGCGTGATGCCCGTGGCGCTACCCGATCGATTTCACGCGCTGAGGGATAATCGATTCACCAGGATTGAGAAAGGCCCCCGCGCTGACGACCACGGCTTCTTGTCCAGTGAGCCCCGACAGCACGGTAACGCCGGCATCGGTGACATCGCCTACCGTGACGTCGCGACGCACAACCTTGTTCTGCGGACCCACGACATAAACAAAGCTTCCCTTGGGGTCACTCTGGATTGCCGATTCAGGCAGCAGCGGGACGTCGGCGGCGCCGCTGACAATCTTGGTTGAAGCAAATCCGCCAGGACGCAGCGCCTTGTCATAGGTCAAGGCAATGCGCGCGAAGCCTTGCCGGGTTTGCGGGTCGATCACGGGGGAAATCTGCCAGATTTGACCGCTGAAGGTCTGCGCGCTGCCGACGGGCGTGACCGATGCCCGTTGACCCACGCTCATACGCGCAAGATCGACCTCGCCGAGGCGTGCCAGCAACTCCAGTTCGCCACCTTTCGCCATACGGAACAGCACGCCAGATCCGGGAGAAACCACCTGTCCGGGTTCGACCTTGCGCTCGAGTACCAGTCCCGCGCCGGGGGCCCGAATGTCGAGGCGTGATGTCGTCGCCCGTTGTTGCGCAAGCTGCGCACGCGCAACGCCCAGCCGCGCGCGCGCAGCGTCGCGGGTTGCAACCTTGCGGTCGATATCAGCCTTCGAGATAAAGCCGCGGGACACAAGCAGCTGCGCGCGGTCGAGTTCGGATTGCGCCACGCGCAGGTCGGCATCTGCGACACCGATCTGCGCTACCAACGATGCTCCTTGTTGGGTCTGTACCTGACGGTCGACGGTCGCAAGTACCTGGCCCGCGGCGACCCATGTGCCCGCTTCGACGAGCACTTGCGTGACCATGCCGCCCTCGCCTGCGATGCCGATCGGCATCTCGCGACGCGCGCCCAGATTACCTGTCGCCGAGACAATGCGATCGACAGTCTGACGCCCGGGTACCATAACCGACACCGTCGCGGCCTGCTTGCCCTTGCCTGCGTCGCCCCCTGCAGGTGCCGTCGGCTTCATCGCCCACGAAACAATGGCAAGGATCAACACGACAGCCGCAACGGCGATGCCGATAATTAACATACGACGCCGCTTTGCAACCTTGTCAACATCGTCGATCATATCGATAGCACCCTGATCGTGGGAGAATCCTGTCTCGTAATTCATGCCAAGCATTCCAGCCGTTTACACTCGTGTCGCACGAGTGTATTACACCAATAAGTCACTGTGCTCAAGTGTTGTTACGCCATGAACCGGCAAACAAGGCTGTGCAAGTCGTGACGCATTCGGCAAACTGTACTTTCCCGACGCTCCTGGTGTGAGTGCCGGGTCTGGCAAATCTACGGAAGGAGCCGAGTATGGCAGCGGTCATGGGCTGGATCATGGTTGGGCTTGTCGTGGGGGTTTTGGCCAAACTCGTGGTGCGTGAACGTGATCCGGGCGGGCTTGTGGTCACTGTGCTGATCGGGGTCGCCGGCGCGCTGCTGGCTGGTTATCTCGGCCGGGCACTGCGACTATATCAGCCCGGTGAGGCCGCGGGGTGGGCAGGGGCGATTATTGGTGCAGTGATGCTGCTGGCCGTCTACCAACTTGTCATGGCGCGGCGAGGATGATGGGGTCGCATTGCTGCGACCCCGAATGCAGCTATCGAACGCTACCGCGACGGACAAGATTGACGACCGCCAGCAGGATCACGGCGCCGAGGAAAGCGCTGATATAGGGCCCAGCGCCGCCAGTCGTTCCGAGCATTGGTCCGAACAAGAATCCGCCAATGTACGATCCGACGATACCAACGACGATGTTGAGGAAAATGCCCTGCTGCCCGTCAGTGCGCATGACGATGCTCGCCAGCCATCCGATGACACCGCCGATGATCAGCCAGATAATGAGATTCATAATTTTCCTCCTGTTTCCGCCGAAGATCTCGGCCGGCCTACAGGAACCAGACGCACGAAGGGCCCGCGTGGTTCCGCGCGGCCCCTTCATGGGTAACGGTACTCCGACAGCGACAAGCGCCGCTGTCGCGTCAGTATTTCTGCTGGCGCTCGTAAAGCGACTTGTAATGCTGAATGCGGGTTACACGCAGGCCGGGCATGCCAGACCGATCAACCGCGCGTTGCCATCCTGCAAACTCTTCGAGCGTCAGGCTGTAACGGTCGCAGACATCGTCAACCGACAATAGCCCGCCGCTGACCGCAGCGACAACCTCGGCCTTGCGGCGGACGACCCACCGGGTCGTCGACGGCGGCGGAAGCGAATCAAGCGTCAGCGGCTCACCAAGCGGTCCGATAACTTGTGCAGGACGTATTTTTTGATTCTCGATCATTAGTACCTCAACAGCGAACCAAAGGTCCGAACGTCAACTTGTTTGGCAGTCTTACGTGCCGGGCATTGAAAGAACGCTAAAATGCCAAGGTAAACGCGGGCTTCACATTGGTTGACGCAGACTGAACATCCTGGCGAAACTGGCTTCCCGCAACTGGCCGCCAGGCAAGTGTGGCCGGCCGAAAACGTCGACGCGGGCATCGGCATGGCTGGTGGCAATCGGGTTTCTGTCGATCTGCATCTGTGACCGTGCCGTCGGCGTCGCCGCCTGCGCGGCGCTCATGCGGGCCAGCAAGGTCGCCAATTCGAGCGAAGCCGGCTTGAACGCGTAACGGCGGGAAAACGACAAATCCATCGCACCGTGATGCATCGCGAACAATGAAGTTCGCGTAAACCATGGCGATCCGAGGCCCAACACACTAGGTAGTTTGCATGGAAACACTGTTCCAACTCGACCGGCCCGCCGCCGGAGCGCGGATCGTCGTGGCGATGTCTGGAGGCGTCGATTCGTCCGTCGTGGCGGCACTGGCAGCGCGAACCGGTGCTGAAGTCATCGGTGTGACGCTCCAGCTTTATGACCACGGCGAAGCAACAAAGCGCCCCGGGGCCTGCTGTGCCGGGCAGGACATCCGCGATGCCCGCGCCGTCGCCGACAAGCTAGGGATCGCCCATTATGTCTTCGACCATGAAAGCCGCTTTCGCGATTCGGTGATCGACAGGTTCGCTGACGATTATGTTGCGGGTCGCACGCCTATCCCGTGTGTTCGCTGCAATATGGGCGTGAAGTTTACGGACCTTTTTGGCCTCGCCAAGGAACTCGGCGCGGATTGCCTCGCGACCGGTCATTATGTCCGGCGGGTCATGGGAGCGGCCGGTCCCGAGCTTCACCGAGCAATCGATGCCGCCCGCGACCAGAGCTATTTCCTGTTCGCGACGACCGATGCGCAGCTCGACTATCTGCGCTTTCCGCTGGGCGGCATGGAAAAGCCCGCGGTTCGCGCAATTGCCGCCGAACTGGGTCTTGGCGTGGCAGGAAAGCCGGACAGCCAAGATATCTGCTTCGTACCCGACGGAGATTACGCGGGGCTTGTGCGCAAGCTGCGACCCGACGCGGCAGTCGCAGGAGACATCGTCGACCTTGCTGGAAATATCGTCGGTACGCATCGTGGCGTTCTCGGATTCACGATCGGTCAGCGCCGGGGACTCGAGATCGGCGGATTGGCGGAACCTCTTTATGTTGTGCGACTGGACGCACCGGCCAATCGGGTGATCGTTGGTCCCAAGGCGGCACTTGGCGTGGTCCAGGCGCGCCTGTGCGAAATGAACCTGATCGGCCCGAGACCCGACGGGGCCCTGACTGCCAAAGTACGCTCGCTTGCCAAGCCCGTGCCGGCACGTTTCGAAGCCGACTGGCTACGCTTCGAAGCGCCCGAATACGGCGTCGCCCCAGGCCAGGCGGCAGTGCTCTATGCCGGCGACCGTGTGATCGGGGGCGGCTGGATCGAAGAAACCGAGGCCGCGCTGGTCCCTGCCTAAAGCAGGAACATCCCTTCGATGACAGTCACGCACGTCCCCGTCAGCACAACCTGATTTCCCTCAAGGCGGCATCCGACATAGCCGCCGCGCGGGCTCGCCTGAAAAGCGGTAAGCGTGTCTTTCCCCAGGCACTGCGCCCAATAGGGAACGGCCACAGCATGCGCGGAGCCCGTCACCGGGTCTTCGGGAATGTCGAAATGGGGGGTAAAAACGCGCGAGACGAAATCCGTCGTCGCGCCGCGCGCACTCACGATGGCGACAATTGGTCCCAGTTTTCGCAGCTCGTACAGATTTGGTTCCAGCCCGCGCACTGTTGCCTCGTC
>JAYVVA010000456.1:0-4858 GCA_043787435.1 Sphingomonadales bacterium
TGGACGCGCACAAGCCCGTCTTGCAGACAGCGCAGGAACCCTTGTTACCGGCTAATGGTTGAGTCCGCCGAATTTCGCCCTACGTTAGGGCGGTATCAACTGGAGATTCCCATGGCCACCAAAGCGATCACCGACTCCAGCTTTGCCAATGACGTAATCGGCGCCAACGGTCCTGTCCTTGTCGATTTCTGGGCAGAATGGTGCGGACCGTGCAAGATGATTGGGCCAAGCCTTGAAGAGATTTCTGAGGAGCTGGGCTCGCGTGTGACCATCGCAAAGCTTAATATTGACGACAATCCCGACGCGCCGGGTAAATACGGCGTTCGCGGTATTCCTACAATGATCCTGTTCAAAAACGGCGAGCCTGCAGCCACCAAGGTGGGCGCCGCGCCAAAGTCTCAGTTGAAGGCCTGGCTCGAGAGCGAGCTGGCCTAGCTCCGGTAGTCGGCGTTGATCGAGATGTAGCCATGCGTAAGGTCGCACGTCCACACGGTCGCACGTCCCGATCCAATGCCGAGATCGACAGTGATGTCGATTTTGGACCCTCTTAAATGCGCAGCAACCGGTGCTTCGCTATAGCCTTCGACAACACGTCCCTCGGCTGCGACTTCGATGCCTCCGAAACAGATGGACAGTTTGTCGCGATCGGCCGGCTCGCCGGCCTTTCCCACTGCCATGACGACGCGGCCCCAGTTGGCGTCTTCGCCCGCGATGGCAGTTTTTACCAGCGGTGAATTGGCAATGCTGAGCGCGACGCGGTGCGCGCTCGTATTGGTTTCGGCGCCCGACACCTGCACCTCGATAAACTTGGTCGCACCTTCCCCGTCACGGACGACGAGATGGGCGAGCTGACGACACAAGTCGGTGAGTGCCGCCTGAAACGCGTCGGCGCCCGCAGTATCTGCAGTTGAAAGCGCGGCGTTGCCCGCCCGACCGGTCGCAAAGGCCAGCACCGTATCGCTCGTTGAGGTGTCGCTATCGACAGAGATGCAGCTAAACGTGGTCCGGTTGGCGGTGCTTAGCATCGACTGCAGGAATGCCGGTTCGACGTCGGCATCGGTGAAAATGAACCCGAGCATCGTCGCCATGTCGGGCGCAATCATACCGCTGCCCTTGATGATGCCGACCAACGTCACTGTCCGATCACCGATCACTGCGCGCGTGACGGCCCCCTTGGCGAATGTATCTGTCGTGCCGATCGTGTTGGTGGCTTCTTCCCAGCTTGCGGGTGGCGCGGCAAACGCGGCGTCCAGGCCCGCTTCGGCTTTGGGAATGGGAAGCGGTGTCCCGATTACGCCCGTAGACGCAACGAACACATCTGAGGGCTGGCAGCCCAGATGTCCCGCAACCTTGGCTGCAATCGTCTCGACTGCCGCACGCCCGCGATCGCCGGTAAACGCATTGGCATTGCCCGCATTGACGACGAGGCCCCGCGCGCTGCCGAGGGTGAGCGCTGCACGGCACCATTCTACTTCGGGGGACGGGCATCTGCTTTTGGTGGTGACGCCAGCGATTGCAGTGCCAGGTGCCAGTTCAGCAAAGGTGAGGTCGCACCGGCTCCAATCCTTGTACCCGGCGCGTGCGACGCGGATCGTGACGCCGTCTATGGTGGGCATGGAGGGGAACGACATCGCCAGGGGTGAACGGGTAAGAGGCATGATTGCCCTGTAACGCTAAGTACTGAACTGACAAATGCCGTAATACTTATGCCGCGACAAGGTGGACGAAAGCGGCACGAGCTATTACATGTCCGGCGTGGTGCGCTTGCTGCTTCTCCTTTCCGTGTTTCTGACGGCCATGATTGGCATCGGTACGACCGCGCCTGCCACTGCACGTCCGGCGTGCGAAGTTTCCGCATCGGCGAGTATCGGGACCGAGCGTAAGGCGCCGTTGATCACGGCCGCTTTGCCGCACCAACTCGGCACATTGGACTTTTTGGACTTCGGGTCGGTTAGTGTTCAGAGCGCGTCCGTCCGGATGTCCCCGCTCTATGCGGATCGGTTGCGCGTTTAGCGACGGGCACTCCCGTTTTGCAGATTTTTGTGTCCGTGCCGCGTGCCGGGTTCTCCTAAAACACTACAGGAATTTCTTATGCTGGGCGGCATTGCCAAGGCTATTTTCGGGTCGTCGAATGACCGTTACGTCAAATCGCTGAGCGGACTCGTCGCTCAAATTGCCGGGTTCGAGCCCACGGTATCTGCGATGACCGACGCCGATCTGGCGAACCAGACAGTAAAATTTCGCGAACGTCTCACCGAGAGCGAAACTCTCGACAACCTGCTGCCCGAGGCATTCGCTACGGTTCGCGAGGCAGCCAAACGCGTGCTCGAACAGCGACATTATGATGTACAGATGATCGGCGGGATCGTCCTCCATCGCGGTGAGATCGCTGAAATGCGAACAGGCGAGGGCAAGACACTTGTTGCGACACTCGCAACATATCTGAACGCGCTGCCGGGTGCCGGCGTCCACGTTATTACCGTCAATGATTATCTCGCCCGTCGTGACGCCGAATGGATGGGTCAGGTTTACAAGTTCCTCGGCATGACCGTCGGCGTGATCGTCCCAAATATTGATGATCAGGAGCGCCGGAATGCCTATGCATCAGACATCACCTACGGCACCAACAACGAATTTGGTTTCGACTATCTGCGCGACAACATGAAATACGAACGCGCTGATATGGTCCAACGCCCGTTTAGTTTCGCGGTCGTCGACGAAGTCGACTCAGTGCTGATCGACGAAGCACGCACACCGCTCATCATTTCTGGTCCGACCGACGACAAGTCCGAGCTGTATATGCAGGTCGATACGATTGTGAAAAGGCTTGTGCCCGAAGATTACGAGCTGGATGAAAAGCAGAAATCGGTAATCCTTACCGAGGACGGCACCGAAAAGATGGAGCGGATGCTTGAAGATGCGGGTTTGCTCGAAGGGACCAATCTGTACGATTTCGAGAACACCCAGGTCGTCCATCACCTCAATCAGTCGCTGCGCGCCAACGTCATGTTCCGAAAGGATACAGATTACATCGTGAAAGACGACAAAGTTGTCATCATCGATGAGTTTACAGGGCGCATGATGGATGGACGCCGTTGGTCTGATGGCCTGCATCAGGCTGTCGAAGCCAAGGAAGGCGTCGAGATCGAGCCCGAGAACCAGACAATGGCCTCGATCACTTTCCAGAATTATTTCCGGATGTACCCCAAATTGGGGGGAATGACCGGGACGGCTGCGACCGAGGCCGCAGAATTCCATCAGATCTACAAGATGAATGTCGTCACAATCCCCACCAATGTCGCGGTCGCTCGGATCGACGAGGAAGATACTTTCTACAAGGACACCAACGACAAATTTCAAGGTATCGCCAAGGCGATCGCCGAAAAGGCCCGCGAGGGACAGCCAGTGCTCGTCGGGACCGTGTCTATCGAAAAGTCAGAACTTCTCAGCGAGTTCCTGACGGCGGAGGGAGTCGAACACAAGGTGCTCAACGCCCGTTTCCACGAGAGCGAGGCGCACATCGTGGCGCAAGCCGGCAGTATCGGCGCAGTCACCATCGCGACAAACATGGCGGGTCGCGGCACCGACATTCAACTCGGCGGCAACGTTGAGTTCCGCATTGAGGACGAGTTGCGCGATATGCCCGAGGGTCTGGAGCGCCATGCTGCCATCGGCAAGATCAAGGCCGAAGTTGCCGAGAACAAGGCGCGGGTCATCGCTGCGGGCGGTCTGTTCGTACTCGGTACCGAACGCCATGAAAGTCGTCGTATCGACAATCAGCTCCGCGGGCGTTCGGGACGCCAGGGCGACCCTGGTCTGTCACGCTTTTATCTCAGCCTCGATGACGAGCTCCTGCGCATCTTCGGACCAGACACCATGTTCGCCAAGATGATGCGCGCCAATCTCGAGGACGGCGAGGCGCTTCCGCCGTCGCGCTGGATGTCCAAAGCGATCGAGACGGCGCAGAAAAAAGTCGAGGCGCGCAACTACGATATCCGCAAGCAGGTTGTGGAATACGACGATGTCATGAACGACCAGCGCAAGGTCGTGTATGAGCAACGCGCCGATATCATGGATTCCGAGACGGTCGATGACGTTGTCGCGGATATGCGGGCCGAAACGGTAAACGGACTCATCGCCGATTCTTGCCCGCCAAATTCCTATCCGGAGCAATGGAATGTCGCTCAGCTTACCGAGCGAACCCTGGAAACCTTCGCGCTCGAACTACCCTATGCGCAATGGGTTGACGAAGAAGGGATCGACCCTCACGCGCTCGAAACGCGGCTGCAAGAAGCCGCCGACGCCACGATCGCCGCGAAGATTGAAGAGATAGGCAAGGAAACTTGGGGGACGGTGGAAAAGAGCGTGCTGCTCCAGAACCTTGATCACCACTGGAAGGAGCATCTGTCGACGCTCGATGCGTTACGTCAGGTGATCCACCTGCGCGCATATGCCCAAAAGACGCCAATCAACGAGTATAAGCAGGAGGCGTTCGCGTTGTTCGAGCGTATGTTGCAGGCAATTCGCGAGGATGTGACCAAGCTTTTGGCCCATGCCCAGTTCACGGCCCCGCCTGAATTGCCGCAAATGCCCGACATCTTTACCAATCTAGACGCCTTCCCGGAGGCGGTTAGCTCGTGGCCCGAAATTAATGCCTTTGCCGATTATGCTGGTGGGGGGGCTGGAACGCTGACGATGGCGGCACCTACCCAGGTCATCCAGCTCGGGAGCGATCCGGCTTCATGGGAGGGGCAGGTCAGTCGAAATGCAAATTGTCCGTGCGGATCGGGGAAAAAGTACAAGCACTGTCACGGCGCCCAGTAAGACCATGGTACGCATTGGCGGCATGGTGAAATGA
>JAYVVA010000457.1:0-1995 GCA_043787435.1 Sphingomonadales bacterium
GCGGCTAATTGGCATGTGCGCGCCGCGACGATGGGTGCCCAGGATTGGCTTAACTTTGTGGATTGGCTCGAAGCCGCACCAGAGAACGCAACCGCTTACGCAGCCGTGGCCGAACTCGATACAGGGCTAGCGGGACCACTGTCGCGCGCCAGGCGAAACCCGGCCCACCTGTTGCTGCGCTCGGCTCCAAGATGGCGTCGCGGCTGGCTTTTGGCCGGCGCACTATCCGTCGCTTCAGCGGCAGTTGCATGGATCGTCGTTGGCCAACAGAGTCCAACTTCTCTTGACCGGATCCAAACGCCGCTCGGTAAAACAAAGATCGTCGATTTGCCCGATAGCACTCGTATCGCCATGAATGGCGGTACAAGCCTGAGCTTTGATCGGTCGCGGCCGCGTTCAGTCCGCCTCGAGCGCGGTGAAGCGTTCTTTACCGTTCGCCATGACGCAACCCACCCTTTTTCAGTCACCACCGGCAATTACACGGTGGTCGATATCGGCACCGAATTTGACGTGATTGCCAGCAAGTTCGGGCTCCGTGTCCAGGTGAAGTCAGGCAAAGTTCGACTCGACCATCAACAACAGTCATTCTTGTTAACTCAGGGTCGCGCCGTAGCGGTCGATGAAACCGCCGGCACGTTGACAGTCGCCGCGACGAAAGATGTGGGGAGCTGGCAGCGCGGCGAGCTATTTTTCTCCGGTGAAACGCTGCCGGCCATTCTTGCAGCTGTGGAACGCCAAACGGGGACGCGGATCTCTTATGCGAAAGACTTGTCGGGTCTCGTGTTTACAGGCAACCTGAAACTCTCCGGCGATGCGGCACGCGATGTTACGCATATTGCCGCGCTCATGGGGATCAATGCGCAGCGTGAAGGCAAAAATTGGGTGCTTTCGACGCGCCGCTGAGTTTGGCGTCGCCCTGTGCAGCCTGTCGTCTCCGCTTCTCGCGCGCGATCCACGGGTTCCGCTCGACGAAGCCATGCGTACACTGTCGCAGCGTTCGCACGCGGAAATTGTCAGTTTTGAAACCGGACTGCGTCACACGCGCGTCGTCGTTCCGGTCTCGACGTCGCTTCCGCAGGCACTCGACCAGATGTTGGCCTCAACTGGCTATCGGGCGATAAGGATCGGGCCAACCAGCTTCCGGGTCGAGCACAACCCACGTCTGCAGAAGCGAGATACCCGCAGGGATCGCGCGAGCCGGGCCGCTGACGGCGACATCGTCGTGACCGGAAGTAAGTCAGGCATCGAGCTCAAGCACTATCCCGGAAGTATAACGATTTCGTCGCCGAAATTGCGCGTCGGCTCCAGTTCGGGACCTGTCGGTCTCGACGATCTGGGGGCGATACTCCCCGTCCTTCAAAGTACCGAACTAGGCGCCGGACGGAACAAGATCTTTATCCGTGGCATTGCTGACAGCAGCTTCAACGGTGCGACGACGTCGACCGCGGGCATATATTTTGGCGACGCGTCGCTCGGGTTTGGCAACCCGAGTCCGAGCCTGAAACTTATCGACGTCGGACGTATCGAGGTGCTGGAGGGACCACAGGGCACGCTGTACGGGGCGGGCTCTATCGGCGGGATTATTCGAATCGTGCCCAATCCCGTCAACCTGTCCGCCGTCGCAGCTATGGTTTCCAGCGGGACGAGTCTGACGACCGGCGGCGCCCCGGGGTATGATGCGGCGGCTGCCGTCAACCTTCCAGTCATACACGATTATGTTGGTATTCGATTGGTTGGCTATGAGCAGCGTGAAGGCGGGTACATCGATGATGTCAGGCTGGGCGTGAACCGAAACCTGGTCGATACGATTGGCGGTCGAGCCAATTTGGAAGCAGACGTCAATGGCTATCACGTCGAGTTCGGCGGCTTGGTGCAGGGTACCCATGCGCGCGATGCCCAGTACAGCGAGATTCTCAGGGGCGACCTGCGGCGGTCGTCGCGCGTGGCACAACCCTATTTTAACCGGGTGGTTCTGGGACGAATGGTTGTCACCAA
>JAYVVA010000458.1:0-3758 GCA_043787435.1 Sphingomonadales bacterium
ATGCACGACAGCTTCACTGCCTTGGGCGGGATGATCCCGCTGTTCAATATGCAGCTCGGCGAAGTCGTTGTTGGCGGCGTTGGTGCGGGGATTTACGGCTTCTTGATGTTCGCTATCCTCGCGGTGTTCGTTGCCGGACTGATGGTTGGGCGTACACCGGAATATGTCGGCAAAAAGATTGAATCGCGCGAGGTCAAACTCGCGGTCCTTGCAATCGCTGTACTCCCGCTCATCATTCTGGGGTTTACGTCGATAAGCTCGGTGCTCCCCGCCGGACTTGCAGGCCCGCTGAACAAAGGGCCCCACGGGTTCTCGGAGATACTTTACACGTTCACGTCTGCGGTCGGGAACAACGGGTCTGCCTTCGCCGGTATTACATCGGCCACCCCCTATTATAACTCGATGATCGGCATCGCCATGTGGATCGGGCGCTTCTTCGTGATCGTTCCGATGCTTGCCATTGCGGGCTCGCTAGCTGCCAAGCGCTACACGCCGCAATCGGCGGGTTCGTTCCCGACTACAGGCGGTCTGTGGGTCGGCTTACTTGTCGGCATCATCCTCATCCTGGGTGGTCTAACCTTCCTGCCGAGCCTCGCGCTCGGTCCCATCGCCGATCATCTCATGATGATCCGCGGCCAGCTTTCATAAGGGTATAAACATGGCCCGTGCTGCTACGCCTTCGCTATTTACCGCCGATCTAATCGGCCCCGCAATCGGCGATGCCTTCAAAAAGCTCGATCCTCGCCAGCTGATCCGCAACCCCGTGATGTTCGTCGTGGCGGTCGTGGCGCTGCTCCTGACGATACTGATGTTCGTTGGTAACGACGGTCTGACGTTCTTGTTCAAGCTTCAGTTGGTCATTTGGTTGTGGCTCACCGTGCTGTTCGGCACGTTTGCCGAAGCCATCGCTGAGGGGCGTGGCAAGGCACAGGCTGCGAGTCTGCGCGCAACGAAATCGGATCTGACGGCAAAAAGACAGCGTTCGGTCGGCGCGGCATACGAAAATGTTGCCGCCAGCGAACTACGCGCCGGCGATATCGTCCTGGTCGAGACGAACGATCTAATTCCTGCCGACGGCGAAGTCGTTGAAGGTGTTGCATCGGTTAATGAAGCTGCGATCACCGGCGAATCCGCGCCTGTCATCCGGGAAGCGGGCGGCGACCGCTCCGCGGTAACGGCCGGCACGCGCGTGTTATCCGACCAGATCAAGGTGCGTGTAACCGTCAACCCCGGGCAGGGCTTCCTCGATCGCATGATTGCCCTCGTCGAGGGTGCGGAACGCCAGAAGACACCAAACGAAATCGCACTCACCATTCTTCTGGTCGGACTAACAATCATCTTCCTGATTGCAGTCAGCACAATTCCTGGGTTCGCCAGTTACGCGGGTGGCAACATTCCGGTGACGATCCTGGCTGCGTTGCTCATTACGCTCATTCCCACGACGATCGCAGCCTTGCTTTCGGCCATCGGGATTGCGGGCATGGATCGCCTCGTGCGTTTCAATGTGTTGGCGAAATCGGGACGTGCGGTCGAGGCTGCAGGCGATATTGACGTGCTGCTTCTCGACAAGACCGGCACCATCACTATCGGCGACCGCCAGGCAAGCGAATTTTGTCCTGTAGGCGGCGCGACGGTGGCCGAACTCGCCGACGCGGCATTGCTCAGCAGCCTCGCTGACGAGACAGCAGAAGGCCGTTCGATCGTCGTGCTCGCGCGCGAGAAATTCGGCATAAAAACAACGGAGCTGCCTGCCGGAGCCCAAGTTATCGCGTTCACGGCGCAGACGCGACTGTCGGGCGTCAAATTTGGTGATACGATCATTGAAAAAGGTGCTGTTGATTCAGTGCTCAAGGCTAACCCGGGCATCGGATCGTCCGCCGCCGCAACCGAATTGCGCAAGATTACCGACGAAATCGCGCGTGCAGGTAGCACGCCGCTAGCCGTCGTTCGCGACGGACGGTTACTTGGAGCGATCGGCCTCAAGGATGTCGTTAAGGCGGGTATCCGCGAGCGCTTTGTCGAACTGCGTGCGATGGGCATCCGCACGGTCATGATCACGGGTGATAATCCGCTCACAGCCGCGAGCATTGCGGCTGAGGCGGGTGTGGATGATTTTCTCGCTCAAGCCAGTCCCGAAGACAAGCTAGATCTAATCCGCAAGGAGCAGATTGGCGGACGACTTGTCGCAATGTGCGGAGATGGGACCAACGACGCACCCGCACTCGCGCAGGCAGATGTGGGCGTGGCGATGAACACTGGCACACAAGCGGCGCGCGAAGCTGGAAACATGGTCGATCTTGATAGCGATCCAACCAAACTCATCGAAGTGGTGGGCCTCGGTAAGCAGCTGCTCATGACGCGCGGTGCGTTGACAACCTTTTCGGTCGCAAACGATGTTGCCAAATATTTCGCGATCATCCCGGCGATGTTCATTGTGCTTTACCCGGGATTGGCCGTTTTGAATGTGATGGGTCTCGCGACACCTCAGAGCGCCGTCCTGTCGGCGGTTATTTTCAATGCACTGATCATTCCCGCTCTCGTTCCGCTGGCTCTTCGGGGCGTGACGTACCGGCCGATGGGCGCCGGACCATTGCTCGCGCGCAATCTCGCCATCTACGGACTCGGCGGTCTCGTCGCGCCGTTTATCGGGATCAAGCTCATTGATCTGGTCGTCAACGGCCTCGGCCTCGCTTAGGAGTTTCTTGCCATGGGCAAAGATTTCATTTCGGGCATTCGCCCCTCTCTTGTTCTCACTGTCCTGTTCGCGCTCCTGCTTGGTCTGGCATATCCAGCGCTTTTAACTGGCATCGGCCAGGCAATTTTCCCAGCACAAGCCAACGGCAGCCTCATCCATGAAAACGGCAAGGTCGTTGGATCGGAGCTTATTGCACAGGGCTTTGCGAGCGATCGTTATTTCCACCCACGTCCGTCAGCTGCGGGCAAGGGCTTTGATGGCTTGGCATCCGGCGGTTCTAACTTTGGACCTGCGAGCAAGGCGCTCGTCGACCGTGTCAAAGCTGACGTAGCTACCCAGACTGCTTCCGCCTCAGGTCGCCCCGTTCCACCCGACCTTGTGACGGCCTCTGCCTCGGGGCTTGACCCCCATATCAGCCCCGAGGCGGCTTTTTATCAGGTCGATCGTGTCGCCAAAGCGCGTGGTCTTGCCTCCGAAAAGGTTCGCGCTCTGGCTGAAACCGCCATTGAGCATCCGCTTCTCGGTGTCCTGGGAGAGGATCGGGTGAACGTGCTGCTCTTGAATCGGGCACTTGACCGAGCCACGCTGACTAAGTGATTGTCGGCGAGATGAAGCAGGTTAGCAAGATTTTAGTCGTCGAAGATGATCTTCACATTCGTCGGCTACTACGCTCGACACTTGAGCGCATGCACTATTCTGTGGCCGAGGCGCAAAACGCCCGGGACACATTGGCGATATTGGAGATCGAGAAGCCCGATTTGGTGCTTCTCGATCTCGGACTCCCTGATCGTGACGGGCTGGAGCTCATTCAGCTGATCAAGGCGCGATCAAACGCGACTTTGATAGTCGTGTCCGCCCGTGATTCGACAGACTCAAAAGTTGCTGCGCTTGATCTCGGTGCCGACGACTATCTTACCAAACCTTTCGACACCGAAGAACTTCTCGCACGCGTGCGGACCGCGTTACGGCACCGTGTCTCCAAAGAGGTCGAAGCCATGACTGTCACATTCGCCGACGTGTCGATGGATTTCGAACGTCGTCGCGTCACGAAAAGCGGACAGGA
>JAYVVA010000459.1:0-2406 GCA_043787435.1 Sphingomonadales bacterium
CCTATTTTGGCGATGACGATCATGCTAGAAGTGGGTGATATCCACCGCTTCGAAAGCATCGTGGCAGTTCGCGTCTTATTGTCGGTGTGTGGACAGCGAGAGGCGCAGCAATGGCAAGAAAAAAGGCGAAGCCAATCGCAAGAACGGCAATCCCTATCTTGCTTGGGCATTTATGGAAGCGGCGCATTTCGCCGTGCGCTTCATGCCCGGCGCCAAGCGCTTTTACGAACGCAAAAGCCATCAACGTAACAAAATCGTCGCAATCAAAGCGCTTGCTCACAAAATTGCGCGCGCCAGTTACTTTGTGCTTCGCGACCATGTGTCGTTTACGCCCACAAGACTGTTTGCGGCTTGAGCAATAGCGACCGCGGCAGGCTCAAGCGTTGACTGGTCAAATCCATCCTCTGATTGGCCGCCGCGGTCGTTATTCTTATCGCTCGTTTTGTCAATGCGCCCCAACGCCGAATCACACATAGACTGGTGATTATGAAAATAGTCAACCATACCTCTGAATCTGAAACCCTGAGCGTCGTTGGGTACTGAAGACTTTTTGGGGCTCGAAGAAGCCAGGAGATGTGAATCGTCCTTGCTGGGAAAGCCGATTCTCATTCTTTGATCCAGATGGGTGTCTGGTGCGCATTGCTATTGACCGATGCGTATACCGCTTTTGAAAGTCATTTGTGCAACGACTTCCGAGCGAACACTTCAGGCGCTGTACGAGCGTCCGGGACTTCTATTGGCTATTTGACAAAGGCGGGCTAATGGGTGTCAACGCTTCGCTGACACCCTCACGGGTGACCGCGCATGACTTGGGGCCGCTGTGGATTGCTACTCCTTCAACGTAACGGACTCTCACCGTCTATTCCTTGCCGGTTTTACCGGCGCACCAGCAAAATCAAGTGCACCTCGATTTCGGCTGCGCTGGTGCTAACGCCAGGCACGCCGCTTGGACTCTTGACCAACGCCGTGCAAACCCTTGCTGGTGTTCTGCTGCCTGGCGCGACGGTCTTCTTGCTGCTGCTGTGCAACGATAAGGCAGTGCTCGGGCCGTGGGTCAATACCCTCAAGGTTAACCTGTTCACCGGTGCTGTCATCGTGGTTCTCGTCATGCTATCGGTGATCTTGACTGCGTCGGTGCTGTTTCCGGATATTACCGGGAATCTAATTCTCAGCGTGCTTGCCCTAGTGGAGACGATGGCCATTTTGCAGTGGCAGCAGCGTCGCCGGGGTGTCACCCCGGTGGCGGTGCCGGCGGTGCCGCTGTCTGAACGCGCAACCTGGCGGATGCCGCGGCTATCGGAATTGCCGCGCCCCGAGCTGACCACCCTCAATCTCGCGTTTCTCACCGTGCTGCGCGGATATCTTTTTATCGCGGGCGGCCATTGACGGTTATGGTATCCGGGGTGGACCGCGCGTTTGCGCGTCTGTATCGTGCTGACTGCGAACGAGACGCACGGCGATGATGCACTTTGCCACGTTGAACCAACGCGGGTCTGGGGCTCGGCCAAGTGGCCGTTTGATTGGGCGATTTCTAAGGACTAATTATATGGACCCGTGCCTATGAATGCCGACATTAAGCGATACCGGGATAACCTGCGGGATGAATTGAACGGAGCGGCGCTGTATGCGGCCTTGGCTTCCGCCGAAGTCGATCCGTTACGCAAGGATTTGTATTTGCAATTGGCTCAAGCGGAATCGAGCCACGCCCAGCTGTGGCGCGACAAACTCGCGGCAGCGGGAATTCACGACGAGCGCTTTGTACCCGGATTTCGCACCCGGCTCCTCGCAAAACTGGCCAAGCGCTTCGGTCCCGGCTTCGTTCTTCCGACGGTTGCGGCGGCGGAGTTCGCCGATCGCAATAAATACGCCGGTCAAGCGGATGCGCATGCCATCTCGGTCGAGGAACGTGGACACGCGGCGGTTATCCAAGCCGTGGCGGGAAATTCCGGGCGAGGCGGACAGACCGGCGCTGAAATCGCGCGTGCCGAACCCTGGCACCGCGGTGCGTCGGGCAATAATCTGCGAGCTGCCGTACTCGGCGCCAACGATGGTCTTGTGTCTAATTTCTGTTTAGTCATGGGAGTCGCGGGCGCCGGCAGCGCTCACAACACCGTCCTCCTCACGGGATTAGCGGGATTGGTGGCCGGTGCCTGTTCGATGGCTTTAGGCGAATGGCTTTCCGTCACCAACGCACGCGAACTGGCGCAAACGCAAATCGCTCGCGAGGCGGAAGAACTTGAACAGACTCCCCTTGCTGAGCAACATGAATTGGCGCTGATTTTTCAGGCGAAGGGTATGCCGAAGGAGGATGCCCAGCGCGCTGCCGTCGATATAATGAAAAACAAGCAGGGAGCTCTCGATACGCTGGCGCGGGAGGAACTCGGAATCGACCCTGCGGAATTAGGG
>JAYVVA010000460.1:0-3323 GCA_043787435.1 Sphingomonadales bacterium
TCGATCTCCGCCTCGCCGCTCGCCCGCGCCACCTCCGAAGCGCCAGCAAAGGTTGAGGCCATCCCGTCGATCGCCTGCCGCTGCCACGCCGCGATCATCGTGTGGCGAATGCCATGCTTGGCCCCCAGCTCCGCCAGCGTCAGGTCCCCGCAGATCGCTTCCAGCGCAACCTTGGCCTTGACGTCCGCGCTGTAGCGCTTCCTCGTCGTCTTCATTCCCGTCCGTCCTTCAGATCGGGATTAGATTAACACCCTGTCCAGTCTTCCAGGACCACCTCAAAGCCCGCAGGTGTCGTTATGAGGGTCCGCAACGACAAACACTGTGCCGAGAAAAAACTCGTGGTCGTTACGGACACTCAGGTGCGGTTGCGGTTGGCTCAATGCCCAGGCGTGACTCGTAACCTTGTTAGACAACGCACTATCGGCCGGCCGTCAGTTGCCAGCAAAACAATGCCGAAGTCCACCATAAGCAGCTGTAACTAAGCCGCCGTTGGGACGATAATGCCAAGTTGGACGTTGGTCAGTTCGGCGGTGGGGATGCTCAATCGTCATCGCCGTCATGCCAGCGATGATGCTCGTTGTGCTCGTGTCGCCAATATTCACGACGAGCGTGCTCCTCGCGCCGCCAATATCCCTGCCGGGCTCGTTCTTGTTCCCACCGTTCGTGCTGTTCATAACGCTGCCGCGCGATCCATGCACTGTCCCGATCATAGTAATATTGCCGATAGTGCGGCTGATAATAGGAGCGATACGCTGGGTATCCGTACCCGTAGCCTTGACCGTATCCCCCCGACCCGAAGCTCAGGGTTACCCCACCGTAACTTTGCGCAGAGGCGGCAGGGGCAAAACAAACCAGCGAGGCGGTGGACATTGCTGCAGCAATAACGAGCCGACGAAACATGTTAAATCTCCTCCAGACAATTGTTAGCGGCAGCTGCCATTGCGCTCGATTGCGCGACCGGCGAGCGCACCTCCACCCGCACCAACGATCAAGCCCGTTGTGCTGGGTTCATTATAATATCCACCACGACCGACTTCGCGGCCAAGTAGGCCACCGAGCACCGCACCTAAAATCGCACCTGTCGTCCCAGACGAACAGCGCTGTTGCTGGCGATATGCGGGGCGATTAGAACCATTCTGATAGGCATAGTTTTGATCGTACCCGCGATCGGCATAACCGCGATATTGTTGCGAGCGATGCCAGCGGTCATACTGGATCCGACGCTGCTGTTGCTGTTGATAGTGCCGATAGTCTTCCTGGCGGCGATCGTGTTCATAACGACTGTCCTGATTATATTGACCTTGGTCGTCACTGTACCGGTCATCCTGACCACGCGACTGGTCATAGTTTTCCCGGCTATAATAGCTCTGAGCCGATGCAGGGACAGCCGTCAGACCGCCAAGCGCCACACAGGCGACGGCTACGCTGCTGAAAAGCTTTTTGATCATGCCTGCTCTCCTTCTTGTCGATAATCTCTAACCAGAACGTCGTTTTAGGGGAGGCGTTGTGTCGCGAGACTGAATGGCGTCGTTATTTATTGTTCAGGTTTTGCGATTGGATACATACCCCCCGGTACCTGACGGCTAGACGGTAAGCTGAAGCAGATCTTGCCCCGCTGCTCTGTCATCGACGATTATTGTTAGATTCAGGGTCTGGACGCACTCACATTAAAATGCCTGCGCTGGACGTCAAATGCCCCGGGTAGCTTATAAAGCCCGCAACGCTTCTGCTGATACGGCGGGCATCTTGCGCATTTGGCAGGTCGTCCGGGTGGCGAACTCGGTCGATCTAATTTTTACGATCGAGCGTAAAACCGACCGTGCCATCGATCCAGGTGTCTTTGTCCGATACGACGGCATGAACAGGGATCAGGGTGCAGCTCTTGTCTTTATGAGGAAGGCGCTGAAGCGCCACAGTTCACCGGCAGCGATCGTGACTGACGGGCTCAAATCCTCCCGGGAGACAATGACCGATCTCGGCAACGTGCAGAAGCAAGAGGTCGGCCGGCACGCCAACAACGGGTGGAAAACTCGGACCTGTCGTTCCGATGACGAGAGCGGGGGATGCTCCCGTTCTGACGAATGAAGACGTTACAAAAGTTCGCCTCGGTCCACACCAATGTCGCCAACCATTTTAATCTAGAACGCAGCATCGTCAGCGCCGAAAGGGCATCAACCACGTGAGAGTCGGGGTTTCGGAAGCCCTTCGGTCACGCGATGGTCGAACAGAGATCGTCAGGTCGTTGAAGACTTGCTCCAGCTTCGTTGATTGAGAACTGTTCAGCGTCAGGCGCGAATCCCAAGCTTGCGCATGGCACGCCATGCGGTCGCCTTAGCAAGGTTGTGTTTCGGCAAAAGGCGAGGGGCAGAAGGTTTCACCCCGAGTTTGCGTGCCACGCCGTTGAACGCCCGGGCGTCGGCTTCCTCATAACTCCAATCGGATCGCCACGTCACTGAAAGCGAAATCGACACTTCCGGCCCGTTCTGCACATAATGCGGCCATTTCAGCGGAACGTAAACGGCATCACCCGGGCATAGCGTCACCGGCGTTCCTTTTGGCGCATAGGCGTCGTCCCACTTAACCGTCCGGGGACCGCCATGATGATAGATTTCATGAAATGCGGGCGGCAGGACTTCTTCGTCATGTCCCGAGAACAGCGTCATCGTCTTTTTTCCGCGTGTTTGCATCAGGATATTATATTCCGGATCGCTGTGAAACGGGGTAATAGCGCCCGGCGATGAAACGAAGATAAAACCGACCAGATTGAGCATCTTGCCGGTGTAGCTTTCAACCGCCGGACGAATTTCCGCGAGCACCTCATGAAGCAGCGCTTTGTAGGTTGGGTCTAGCTGAATATCTTTCAGGACCATCCACGACGCGTTGGTCTCAATCGACCGAATCGTCTCATCTATGGTCGACGTATGCGCGGGGACCTCATGCTGGCCGATCCCAAAGGGCAGATCGCCGAGATTGTGTTCAATCACAGATGACGGCAGCCGCGCGCTCAATCCAACGAGAGATTCAAGTTCCATCAACGGATGATCAAGCAGATCGTGCTTCAGCTTAAGGATCGATTCGGGGTAAGCCTTTGCAAATCGATCGAGACTTGAATTCGGGAAAGCGGGAGGGTTCATGGTCGGCTCGCTCTGTCGTTGGATTTTGCGCAATCGGTTCCGGTTTCCGCTTTTACCGCCGCTATCAGTGCCGACTTGAATATCGACGCGCAGTGGTATCCGACGCTTCCGGAAGATCCAATTGTTCTCCTAAAAGAGACAGTAATGGCCTAAACTTTAGAATTGGTTAGTATTGTAGCGTCCGCGCGC
>JAYVVA010000461.1:0-5292 GCA_043787435.1 Sphingomonadales bacterium
CGCCGACTTCACAAACATCTGTCGAGCAAGCACGGCGGTCACAAGCGCAACCACAACAGCCCCAACCAACAAAGCGATCTTCTTAGGCTCCATAGCCCCCAAGCCTCCTGCATCTCGCGAGAACCGCGACCAGACAGACCTTTCAGTCTAAATGGTTAAAATATCGTTCGGATATCCCGCTTACCGGGGCGCGCGGCGGCGCAATCCAACGAGGACTGCAAGGGCGACAACGCAGCTGACGAGCGCGACGTCGAAGACGACTGCGAAAATCGCTTCGACGTCGATCAAACGATAGTGTCCACCTAATACGAGCAGCGCGCTGGCGGCGATTGCGATTCCATAAGGATTCTCAAATCGCTTGTCCGGGGTCTGAAGGCGATGGTATATAAGCATCACCGAAGTCAGAACCCCGCCGATCATCGCCATGCCAAACGTCATCCATAAAAAGTTCATTGGCGACATGAACAGTGCGAGCGCGACGAGGAGCTTGACGTCGCCGCCGCCCATCTGGCCGATGTGGAATACCCCCAAAAGAACAGCGAAGGTGATCGCGGCGATCCCGATCTGCAATGCGATATTCGGCCAGATTGGCAGCGCGGTACACCACCAATAGGGCAACGCGAGACCAGCGATGGCCAGATTGAGCCAGTTAGGGATGATTCGGCTGTAGCCGTCAACCACAGCAGCCATTACCAGCAGCCCGGCGACGATGCCGACGACGACATATTCTGCGTAAACCATGCACCCCTACTAGACGAGGGCGCTTTCCAAAACGTAACCGCCATTTATGACCAGTCCAATTGAAATCCGCCGCCGTTATCCAGCCGACGCCACGCTCGGTATTTATCGCCTCGAAGACGGTTGGGCCTTGCGGAGTTTCGATCGGCCTCGAGAATCCGCCGAGGGCAGCATCCTGTGGCTCGGAGGCCGCGGAGATGTCATCGAGAAATATCTCGAGTGCCTCGCCGACTGGCATGCAGCGGGTTGGCACGTGGGCAGCTTCGACTGGCGTGGACAGGGCGGTTCGGGTCGTATCCTTTCCGATCCCGCCGTTGGACATATTGACGACTTCGCGATCTGGGTCCGAGATCTGGCATCGTTCTGGTCTGACTGGACGGCGCGCACGCCGGGACCGCACGTTTTGATGGGTCATTCCATGGGCGGTCACCTTGTCCTGCGTGCACTGATTGAGCGAAGGGTAAGCCCGGACGCCGTAGTGCTAGTGGCACCGATGTTGGCCTTTGCCGGGAAAATACCCAGTTGGCTTTCCGGGAGCGTCGCGCGCGTGCTTGGAATGCTCAAACCGCAGCGCAGTGCCTGGAAACATAACGAACGCCCGTCGTCGCCGGACGCGTCGCGGCAGGCATTTCTCACCCACGACAATGATCGATATGCCGATGAGATCTGGTGGAAAGAGCAAAAGCCCGAAATCAGACTGGGACCGCCGAGCTGGGGCTGGATGGCGGCGGCGTCAAAGTCGTTTGCCGTGATCAACCGTTCAGGGGCAATCGAAGCCTTAACGGTTCCGATTCTGACCGTGGCGACCGATGGCGATCAGCTTGTAAGCCCGCGCGCAATTCGTGGAGCCTCGGCGCGCATGCGTTACGGAGACCTGCTGATGTTTGGGAAGACGGCCGCCCATGAAGTGCTGCGCGAAGTCGACGGCGTCCGCGATATCGGCATGGCACGCATCGCAGCGTTCCTCGAAAAAAAGGTCCAGCGTGCATGAATGCGGATGTCGCGATCATCGGCGCCGGTATCGCCGGCGCCAGTCTTGCCGCTGAGCTGGCACCGCACTGCAGCGTCGTCTTGCTCGAGGCCGAGGACACGCCGGGGTATCACAGCACGGGTCGGTCGGCAGCGTTTTGGCACGAAACGCTCGGCGGGCCGCTCGTCCAACCCCTCACCAAAGCCTCATTTGGCGCACTTGATGCCGGGGGTTTTTTGCATCGACGGGTATCGCTCGAGGTTGCTGAGGCCGACACCGTTGCGTTGCTCGACAAGCTTGAAGCACAATTTTCGCGAACCAGCGTGCGGTTGACACGCATTGACCACGAGGGCGTCCGTGCCCGGGTTCCGCGCGCAAGGCCGTGTCTGGTTGCGGGGCTTGTGGAGGAGGATTGTGCCGACATCGACGTTGGCGCTCTGCACGGCGCATGCCTCGGTACGTTCCGCCGTTGCGGCGGCAGGGTCATCACCAATGCCCGCGTCTCGAACATCGTTCGCGACGGCGGCGGCTGGCGGATTGAGGCCGGATCGATGACGGTCAAGGCGGGAATTATCGTGAACGCAGCCGGCGCGTGGGCTGACATCGTGGCGGCGTCGGCAGGGGTGCGACCGCTGGGCATCCAGCCAATGCGCCGCACGATCGCCCAGGTGCGCGTTGACGGTGACGACGTGCCCGCTGATTTGCCACTCGTTATGGACATTGCCGGGACGTATTACTTCCGACCGCAGGGTCCGAACCGCGTCTGGGTGTGTCCGCACGATGAGACCCCCGTGGCCGCGCATGATGTCGCGCCCGAAGAACTTGATGTCGCCATCGCGATCGAGCGATTCGAAACTGTTACGGACTGGAAGGTTCTCGCGGTGGAACGCAAATGGGCCGGTTTACGGAGCTTTGCACCCGACCGGCTTCCCGTTTACGGGTTTGCGCCCGAGTCCCCCAGCTTTTTCTGGTGCGCCGGGCAGGGAGGATTTGGCATCCAGACGGCGCCTGCGGCTGCGCGGATGTGCGCGCACTTGATTGTCGGTGATGCCGTCTCGATGCCCGACGCGGTCCGTCTCCGCCCGTTTGGGCCCGAACGATTTGCATGAGAAATGGCATCGGCGGCAGAATTTGCCGCGAGGTCTAACTCGGGTTGCGGCTGGCCAGCGCAGCGTCGCTCGCCAAGCGGTCGGCGCGTTCATTATCGGGATGTCCGGCATGTCCCTTCACCCACACCCAGTCGATGCGGTGTGGCGCTGAAGCTGCAAGAAGTTGTTGCCAAAGGTCTGCGTTTTTCACGGGCTTGCGGTCGGCGGTCTTCCAACCGTTGCGTTGCCAGCCTTTGATCCATTTGGTCAGCCCATCAATGACGTAGCGGCTGTCGGTCGACAACTTGACGTGCGCAGGGCGCTTGAGGCCTTCCAGTGCTTGGATCGCTGCCATCAATTCCATCCGGTTGTTGGTTGTCATCGGTTCACCACCCGAAATTTCCTTTTCAGTGGTACCGGCGCGCATCAAGACGCCCCAACCACCCGGTCCCGGGTTGCCCTTGCACGCGCCATCGGTTGCAATCTCAACGTACGCCATTTCGGTCATTGGGCGGCGTAGTGATCCAGCCGCCGCAGGAAAGCGAGCGGATCTTTGCGCGTTACCAGCGCATCGGCCGGTGTGTTCAGCCAATCCCAAGCGCGAGTCAGCAAAAAGCGCAGACAGCTTCCTCTGGCAAGCGCCGTAAACGCGGCCCTCTCGCCGTCAGACAGGTCATACGTCTCGTTATATCCGGTAATCAGAGCATCGCCGATCACGGGATCAAAGTTTCGGCCTGCGCCATCGAAGCTCCATGCCGAATGGGTAACTGCAAGATCCCACGCGCGGACTTCGGTACAGGCGAAGTAGAAGTCGATGATGCCGCCGACGGAGTCGCCGCGCATCAAGACATTGTCGGGAAACAGGTCGGCGTGAATGACTGACGTCGGAAGATCGCGCGGCCAGTGGTCGTCGAGCCAAGCGAGTTCGATCTCGATGCGTTTACGCAACCCCGGCTCGATCCGATCCAGCTGGTTGCCGCAATGCTTGGCGAGTTGATGCCATCCACTCAGTCCTAGCGAGTTGACACGGGACAGGGGGAAGTCGGCCAGCGCCCGGTGCATCATGCCGAGCGCGCGACCTGTGGCATGGGCCTGTGCAGCATTGGGGGTGCTTACAGAAACGCCGGGCAAGAACTCGATCAGGCAGGCTGGACGGCCGGCGACAGTTTGCAATTGAGCACCGTCGCGGTCGTGGAGCGCGCGGGGAACCGGCAAGCCACGATCGACAAGGTGGTCAAGTAGCGAAAGAAAGAAAGGCAGCTCAATTTCGTCGACGCGCTTTTCATAAAGCGTCAAAATAAACCTGCCGTTGGTCGTGTCGACGAGGTAGTTGGTGTTTTCGACCCCCTCAGCGATTCCCTTGGTGGAGACAAGCGCGCCGACATCGTACCGCCGTAACAAATCGGCAAGCGCTTCAGCCGTAACAACAGTATAGACAGCCACCTATGCCGCGAGCCCGCGCGGCAACTTGAACGACATCGTCTCGACAGTCGTTTCGACCTGTTGCTCAGTGACGTCGAACCGCGTCGCCAGATGCTCGACCAACTCACGCACGAGGATCTCGGGAGCTGACGCGCCCGCCGTGATTCCAAGCGTGCGGACGCCTTCGAGCCATTCGAAATCGACTTTGTCTGCACGCTCGACGAGTTCGGCGGGGACACCAGAACGGCGCGCGACCTCTGCCAACCTCTGGGAGTTGGATGAATTCGGTGAGCCGATGACAATCATCTTGTCGCACTCAGGCACGATCGCCTTGACAGATTCCTGTCGGTTCGACGTTGCGTAACAAATATCCTCGCCGCGGGGTCCATGGATTGAGGGAAACCGGATCTTCAGCGCCTCAACAATTTCCTTGGTATCATCGACCGACAATGTCGTCTGCGTCAGAAAGCCCAAACTGTCAGGCTTGGGAGGATCGAGGGCTGCCACGTCTTTGACGGTTTCGACGAGTGTCATCTCGCCATCGGGGACTTGTCCGAACGTGCCAATTACTTCCGGATGGCCACGGTGACCGACGAAGATGATATGCCGACCGTTTTCGACCAGCCGTTCGGCTTGACGATGGACTTTCGACACAAGTGGACAAGTGGCGTCAAGGTAAGCAAGTCCACGTGCCTCAGCGGCCGCAGGGACGCTTTTTGGCACTCCATGTGCGGAGAAAACCACCGGGGCACCGTTCGGCACCTCGTCAAGATCCTCGACGAATACCGCACCCTTGTCGCGCAGCGTATCGACGACATAACGGTTGTGAACAATTTCATGTCGGACGTAGACCGGCGCCCCATGCTTCTCAATCGCAAGTTCAACGATGTGGATGGCGCGATCGACACCCGCGCAAAAGCCGCGCGGTGCAGCGATCAAGAGGCGGAGCGGGGGTTTGGGATCTGCAAAGCTCATACATTCGACCTTACGCCATTGCTTGCATGGCGCAAAGCCGGTTCCTATGACGCGGCAGCCTGTATGAAGGAAAACTGAGTGACTGTTCGAGTGACTGTC
>JAYVVA010000462.1:0-4600 GCA_043787435.1 Sphingomonadales bacterium
GCATGAACAGCATCGGCAATGATCTTGAGGTCACGTTCGAATAGACCACAGGTATTGGGGTTGGTAATCATCACTCCGGCAACATTGGGACCGAGCTTGGCGATCAGCGCCTCTGTATCGACCCGCCCGTCATCGCAGGCTGGGATGCCTTCAACGCGGTAGCCCGCGAATGCGGCGGTTGCCGGGTTAGTGCCGTGCGCGCTGTCCGGCACCAAGATAACCTCGCGCACGTCACCGCGCGACTGCAATGCCGCACGGATCGCAAGAATACCGCAGAGTTCTCCGTGCGCACCTGCCTTGGGCGACATCGCAACTGACGCCATGCCAGTCAATTTGACCAGCCAGTCGGCAAGTTGGTGAATGACGGCGAGTGCGCCCTGCACCGTCGAAACGGGGGCTAGCGGATGAATGTCGGCAAATCCCTTCATTCGCGCGACTTTTTCATTGAGCCGGGGGTTATGCTTCATCGTACAACTTCCGAGGGGGAAGAAGCCAAGGTCGATCCCGTAATTCTGTCGCGATAAACGCGTATAGTGGCGCACGGTTTCGGGTTCTGAAAGGCCAGGAAGCCCCATCGCTTGACTGCGCGCCAGACCGCCAAGACGCGATGCATGAACTGGAACCGGCGGCAGATCTACGCCGCAGGTGTCGCTGCTCCCGATTTCGAAAATAAGCGCTTCCTCGAGCATCAGCGCGCGATTACCCGTCGTTGTCGTTACACTGATGCCGGCATCGCTCGCCCCCATTTCGGGCTTCCAGCCACTTGGGTTCATCGTGTTCATGCGAGGGACTCCGCGAGCGTCGTAGCGAATGTTTCGATGTCGGCCGCACTCACCGTTTCGGTCACCGCAACCACCAACCCACGCTCGATGTCGCCGTCGTCGGGGTAGAGCCGCCCGAGCGAGACGCCACCAAGGACACCCTTATCGGCCATCATGCGGACGACTGGGCGGGCTTCTTTGGGGAGTTTGAGGGTAAACTCGTTGAAGAAGCTCGTGTTGACCAGCTCGACGCCAGGTATTTGAGTAAGCCGGGCAGCGGCTGCGCACGCATGGGCGTGGTTGACGGCGGCGAGTTCGCGCAACCCCTTTTCGCCGAGCAATGTCAGGTGGATGCTGAATGCCAGCGCGCAAAGACCCGAATTGGTGCAGATGTTCGATGTCGCCTTCTCGCGTCGGATGTGCTGCTCACGGGTCGACAGCGTCAGCACGAAACCGCGCTTGCCGTCCGCATCGACAGTTTGACCGCACAGCCGCCCGGGCATCTGTCGAACAAACTTCTCCTTACAAGCAAAAAGACCGACATAGGGGCCGCCAAACTGAAGGCCGACGCCAAGCGACTGTCCCTCGCCGACGACAATATCCGCGCCCATTTCACCCGGTGCCCTGATTGCGCCAAGTGCAACCGGCTCGGTAACCACGGCAATAAGCAGTGCCCCATGCAAATGCGCCTGGGCGGCAATTGTCGTCAACTCAGCGATGCGCCCGAGAATATCGGGATATTGCACAACGACGCACGACGTTTCGCTATCTATCGCAGCAAGCAGCCTGTCCGCATCTGTGTGGGCAACCAGGTTCGGTTTTGCGACATCGAGCTGGTCGCCGGTAAATCGCGCCATCGTCTGTGCAACCGCGACATAATGCGGATGCAAGCCCGACGAGAGCACGGCTTTTTTGCGCTTGGTCACCCGCGCAGCCATGCCGATTGCTTCCCAGCACGCCGTCGACCCGTCGTACATGCTGGCGTTCGCAACATCGCAGCCGAGCAGCCGCGCGACCTGCGTCTGGAACTCGAACAGCATTTGCAGCGTGCCCTGTGCAATTTCTGGCTGGTAGGGTGTGTAAGCGGTCAGGAACTCGCCGCGTTGAATCAAGTGGTCGACGCTGGCGGGAACATGGTGGCGATAGGCACCGCATCCCAGGAAAAAAGGGTGATGCGCTGCTGCCCGGTTGCGCCGAGCGAGCTCAGAGAAATGCCTCTCGACGAGCATTTCGGGCATGTGGTTCGGCAAGTCCTGGATAGGCCCCGTGAGCCGAGCCTCTGCAGGCACATCAACGAACAAGGCATCAACATTGGGCGCGCCGATGACGGCAAGCATTGCGCTACGGTCGGGGTCAGTCAGCGGAAGGTAGCGCATTACAATCCTTCCACGAACGTTTTGTAGGCAGCCTCGGTCATCAATCCTGCGAGCTCGCTCTTGTCATCGAGCACTAGGGTGAAGAACCACCCGTCCTTTTCCGGCGAAGTGTTCACGAGAGCAGGGTTTGCTTCGAGTGACGGATTTCCCTCGCTGACGGTGCCCGAGACGGGCGCATAAATATCTGACGCTGCCTTGACCGATTCGACGACGGCCGCATCGCCTCCCTTGGTGACGCGAGTCCCGCTTGCAGGCAGTTCGACAAAGACGATGTCGCCGAGTTGGCCCTGTGCGTAATCGGTGATCCCTACTGTCGCAGTCTCGCCGCTCGCGGCAACTTCAATCCATTCATGTTCCTGAGTGAAGTAGCGCATCAAGCGGCTCCTTTCCGGTGGTAGCGATGGGGAACGAACGGCATGCTTGTGACGATCGCCTTGAGGCGTTTGCCGCGCACGTTGACTTCGAGCGGCGTGCCAGCCGCAGCGTAGGACGTCTCGACATAACCCATCGCAATTGGCGTCTGCAGGCTCGGCGAAAAACCGCCCGAGGTGATCTTCCCGACCAGCACGTCGCCAGCGTAGACTTCTGCCCCTTCTCGCGCTGGGAGCCGGCCGTGGAGTGAAAGGCCAACGCGGCGGGTTGCCGAACCTGTTTCGCGCTCGTGCAAGATGCGTTTGGCGCCTGGAAAATTCGCTTCTTCGCGACGGCGCTTGCTGCCGACAGCAAAATTCAGTCCTGCCATGATTGGCGTCGTATCGGGGTCGAGGTCGTGACCATAGAGCGGCAAATCCGCCTCCAGCCTCAGCGAGTCGCGGGCACCCAGACCGATAGGTTTGACCTCCGGTTCGGCACACAGCAGGTCTGCGATCTGCTCAGCGGCACGCGAAGCTATCGAGATCTCGAACCCGTCCTCGCCGGTATATCCGGACCGGCTGATCCATGCATCGACTCCGGCAATCTGGAAGTGTCCGCCGATCATGAACACCAGAACGTCGAGCGGCCATTTGCCGGTCGTGTGGCGCTTGAGGACATCAAACGCCTTAGGTCCCTGCAACGCAAGCAAAGCTCGATCTTCAAGATGGTTCAGCGTGATCTCGTCAGGCAGATGCTCGCGAAGGTGGGCGATGTCGTCGTACTTCACCGCACCGTTCACCACCATGTAGATGCCGCCAGGCCAACGCGCGAACATGAGGTCATCAAGGATACCGCCATCGTCAGCGAGCAGCAGTGAATATTTTTGTTGCCCCAGCTTCAGGCCTTCGACGTCTGCAGGAATCAGCTTTTCGAGCGCTTGGTCGACGCCTTCGCCAGAGATCAAAAGTTGGCCCATGTGGCTAACGTCGAACAGTCCGGCGTTCTCACGCGTCCAAAGATGCTCAGCAACGATCCCTTCATACTGGATCGGCATTGCGTAGCCGGCGAAGGGAGCCATGCGGGCCCCCTTTGCTCGATGCCAGCTGTCGAGCGGCAATATCTCTGTAGGCTCGTCTGTCATAGAAAGGTTCCGTCGCGAGTGCAGCCGTGTTGAACCGCAGTCCAACCTTTCGAGCTGCCCCCTCTGTAACGGGACCTGAGAGCTTTGATTCCGCAGCTTGCGCCTGGAACTTACCCCTTCGGTGGCCGCTGCCTAAGCAGATGCGCTTTCCAGAGTCGCCTTGTCGTCCGCGCGGTCCATTGGGCCTGAGAGTTTCCGGGGCGGTTGCTCCTTCGGCGCCGTCGGGGCTTTCCCCATCCAGCTCTCCCGCGCGGCCGTCCGAGTTCCCCCGACCGGCATAGGTCACGCCGATGATCGAGTGACCGATTCGAGTCAACAACGCGTTAGCGCCGGGTGCGATTAGCGCGTGGCGTTGTACTGCAGCTGGTCCGACGTCAGCTGGAAGCCGATCAACAGCTCGAAACTCGCACGCGCAACGGCTGCCTTGATATCGGGCCTGGCCAGCGGATCGGTCGCAGCCTCGGTCTCGCCCGCCTTACGCTTGCGCTTCAGCGTCTTTTGAATGTCAGGCGGCAATGTTGCCTGAGCGCGTTCGATTACCGCGCCCCCTTGGCCCTGTGCGCTGGCACGCAGCTGACCATCGGCAAAGACTATGCGCACCGTCGAGATGCGTTTGGCAACAACAGCGGTTCCGCCCCGCATCACGGTCGCAAAATAAGGCAGGACAACTTCGCGACTGCCGCGCGGATTGGCACGACGTGCCAGCACGTCAAACGTGGCGTTGGACACCACATCGCTGCCCTGATCGGCGCAGCTGACGCGGATGTTCGTTATCGACGCAGTTACATCGATTGCGTTCGCCGCCCGGCTGTTTGCCGGATTAAAAAAGGTTATATCGCCAGTTTGCGCCGGAATCGCGACCGCCGGACACGCGCTGCGGGTAATGGCAATACCGCCGGTTTCGTCGAAATCGCCATCTTTGGCGCATCCAGCCAGCAGGCTCAGACCAATCGCGGCAGCAGCAATGC